>JAYRNY010000700.1:0-5264 GCA_041911975.1 bacterium
ACGCCATCAAAGGATGGTCTCCAAGCAGCGATGACGCGGAGATTGCGCAGTGGGCGAAGAACGTCGCGCCCAAACCGCCCAAAGAAGGACCAACAATAAAGCCTGTCATAGCGCAGCCGATCTCATTGCAGCCGATGCCATCACAGATGGTGCAACAGCGACAGGGTACTGTGCCACCACCGGCAATGCAGCCCGGGCAACCAGGACAGACTGGACAGCCTGGTCAACCGGCACAAGCTTTTGATGACGCGAAGACACTGCCCAACAATTCTCACACTCCACTGGGATTTGACGACTCCGCCACGCTTCCTACCGCCGATGCGGCGCCGCAAGGGCAGGGTGAAGACTCAGCACAACAGCCCGGCGCCGATCTACAAAACGCAGGTCATAAAGGATACGTTGCCGTCGACATCAACGACCGACCGCTGTCTCCCGAAGCTCTGGCGCGCATTCCAAAACCAAATCCGCGCGCCTCTCTGACCAAGCAAGATGTTGCATACATCAAGGCGATTGCACAAACGCTCGGTGACAGCCTGGGCGACGAAGCTAAATCGATCGAGATTACGCCGCAGCTTGAAGAACAACTATCTAAGGCACCGATAGACGAGACATCCAGGCTGAATTTCTCAGCAATGCCGGCGCCTGCTAATGAGTCGACCATTCCGCAGCCCGGTCCGAAAGTGGTGCCGGAAGTCGATCGCCGTCAAAACAAGCAGGGCGGTGATGTGGCGGATGGCGGCGATACAGTCACCGCCAACGCCTGGAATGCTCCTGATATGTCGCAGAGCCTCAGTCCCGGCTCTACGCCATTCGGATATAAAGGACCTCAACCTACTTTGCCTGGTCAGAAACCGCCGCAGCCACCAGGGCCGGTTCCGGCTCCACCAGACACAGGTCAGGTACCATCGGCGGCATCACCACAGCCAGGACAGCCTGCTCCGGTCAAAAAGACAAGCGAGCAACCAGTCTCTTCCGATTGGAGCGCCAAGCAACCTGCAGCGCTCAACGATCAGCCTGCTGCTCCCAAGAAAACAGGCGAACAGCCGGTAGGTGCAGATTGGACCGTCAAGCAAGAAGTGGCACCCTGGGTCAACAACCCTGACGATTTCAAACCGAAAGCCGATGCATCGAAGCCGGATATTTTGACGGGTGGAGCAGCGCAAAGCCCTGCAAAAGGTTTAGGTGCCGCGGTAAATGCCGCGCTGGAAGCGCAGGCGGCACAAGGTGCGGCAGGAAGTCCATCCGGGCCTCCAGGTTTTGGAGCGCCCTCAGGTCCTCCAGGATTCGGAGCACCATCAGGACCACCCGGATTTGGCACACCAGGGGCACCATCTTCAGCTCCCGGATTTCCCAGCTCTTCAATTACACCGCCAACGCCTGCTACTCCCCAGGCACCAGCCTTTCCGATGGGAGCAATCGATGCACCACCAGCAGGGGCACCTGGATCGCCTGGCTCTCCTCCATCATTCGGACCATTCGGCGCTCCAGCAGGTGGAGCACCGACAAAATCTTCGTCCTCACCAAGTTCTCGCATTTCTCCGGAATTGCCGACTACATCGTCGGACAACTTAAAAACGGATGCATCAGATGTGGGTTGGACAAATGCTACTTCATCATCTCCTGTCGACTTTGGAAAGTTGTTCCCCGGAACGGATGAAATGATCGCAAGAGACAATGCGGCCATAACATCGAAAATGCCGACTGGCGGCGGCATGCCACCGATGCCAGGCGTGCCGGGAAAGGATGACTCCGGTATAAAAGTAACCGGAAGCGACGGCTCCACAAAAGGTTCGAAAAAGCGCAACCGCCTTCCCACCTTTGTCGACAAAGAAGTGGAAGGAGGCGCAGAGGGTGCCGAGCTGCCCAAGAAGAAAGGCGGCGCCGGTATGGTAATCGCCGGCGTAGCAGCTACAGTCTTTGTCGTCGCAGGCATCGGCATCGCCACCTGGATGATCACCAACGTCAATCCATCTAACAATCCGGCGAACACTGCTCCTAACGGTCAAGCAAATGCGCCGGCCGACACGGGCACCAGTCCGTCAACTGCGGCACCGGCGGCGACCACTACGGAGACAACCACCGAAACTACGGAAAAAACACCGGCAGACACAACGGCAACCGAGCCGAAGGACAAAGAGAAAGAAACAGCGACTACAGAACCTGCTGATACTTCCAGTTCCGCAACGACGGCAAAAGAACCGGAAGCCAACAAGGAAAATCCGGAAGAGACAGCCAAGCCGAATACGACAACAAAAGCGCCTGCCGAAACTGCTTCAGCACCCAAGCCGGTCGAGCCCGCCAAACCACCTGAAAAACCTCCAGTGACTACGGCGAAAGCACCACCACCTGCTGTTGCAGAGCCGGTGAAGGAAGAACATCAATCGAATGGATGGTTTGGATTCGGCGCATTCAACAAGAACAATCCGCCCAAAGCGGAGAAGCCAAAACCTGAGCCGACTGCGGTAACAGCCGTAGAATCTGCTCCGGCACCCAAGCCGAAGAAGAAAAAGCCGAAAAAACCCAAGAAGATTCCAGTTGCTCACCATGCCGCGCCGGCTGCTAGCTCGAGCGGCGGATACATCGAAGTAGAAGTCAGCCCCAGCCGCCGCGCGTACAGATCTTACTGACGGTTATTGCGGGGGCGCATTGCATGCGCACTTATTGTCTGGAGTGTCGTCAGCTTGGCATGTCGTTAGCTTGGCATGTCGGTTGCTTGGCATGTCGGTTGCTTGGCATGTCGGCGGCTCGCCGACACCGGGCGATGCAAAGCTTCGCCCTTACAATTTCGGTTTAAACGGATATGCTACCTGCAATAGAAAACCATCTGGTATCACTTCCGTGGATACACCGAATTCCTCGGGCACCATATCTATCGGCCGGTAGTACGTTCCAAAGATCATGTCCAGGACAGGAAAAAGCGTGCAGAAGTTCTTGTTCTGCCCCTTATCTTCCAGCGTATGATGCCACCTGTGAAAAACAGGATCGGCAATTATGTACTTGAGTGGTCCGAAAGACCAGTTGAGATTCGAGTGCAGCAAATAGTTGTACAGAGAGATAAACGGCATGTAGAAGCCGATAGCAACAAGCGGAAATCCCAGACAGAAAAGCGGAATCATAATAGTCAACGATTGGAAAATCTGGTCGATCGGATGAAAACGCGCGGAACTTAGCCAATCTACCTGGCGCGAAGAATGATGAATCGAATGCAAACGCCAAAGATGCCAGTGCATCAGGCGATGCCGCCAATACAACAGCAGATCGCTGATTACGACCATTTCAAGGACAATCAACCAGGTCGGCTGAGTCGGAATCGGACCAAAGCCGTTCATGTTCAGCTCATGGAACACCTTGCCCTGGGTCAACAACACGACAGTGGCGATGGCACTGACGCAGAACATCGAGACCGGTTTGGCAAGCGCGGGATTTATGGCCCAGTACAGAAAATCAGTGAAGCTGTCCTTGCGCCACAGTGGCTTCGTCTTGATCGCCTTGAAGCACAATTCAAGCAAGCTGAATGTAATCGCTATCACCAGGAATGCAACGATCTGCCAGGCGAAGCGTTCCATAGAGCATCAAGAATTTTCAGAAGAGCGGGACGATGTCGACTGACGCGTACGCGTCTTCGAAACAGAAACTTCATTTAAGATGATCTGCACTAGCGGGCTTGCTTTCACATTCTCCTCAAAATAATCGGAAAGCGCCATGGCGATGTGCTGTTTCACTGCTTCCTTCGGAATCTGCTGATTGGAAGCAATCTCAGTGAGAAGCCGCTTTGCCTCCTCCTGAACTTTAAGGACGAACTCTTCGGCTGGAACACCTTTGGGAAGTATCAATCCACGCAGTGAGACATCCGGTCCGGCGACGAGCTTGAATGCTTGATCAACCGACATGGCGATCAGCACCAGTCCGTCTTCGGCAATATGCCGGCGCTGCTCGACAATGCTCTCATCGATTTCGAATGCGCGAGACGAGTCAATAAGTATCACTCCCGAGTCGACGCGGCCTGTGACTTGCGCTTTGTCCTTCGAGACTTCGAGGATTTCGCCGTTTTCCATGACGAAAGTATTTTCCGGATCGACATTGCACTCTACGGCAAGTTCCGCATGGCGCACCAACATTCTAAACTCGCCATGCAGCGGCATGAAGAATTTTGGTTTGCACAAATTGATCATCAACTTTTGCTCTTCGCGGCAGGCGTGCCCGCTGACGTGCACACCGGCATCGCGCCCGTACACAACGTTGGCGCCGCGCAAGAACAGTGCATTGATAGTGTTCGCCACTGAGCGCTCGTTGCCGGGAATCGGAGTGGCGGAAATGACCACCGTGTCGCCCGGAATGATCTTTATCTGCTTGTGTTCGTTGTTGGCTATTCTGCTCAAAGCGGAAAGCGGCTCGCCCTGACTTCCTGTTGTCAGAATAACGACTTGATCGAGCGGCATCTGCTTCAACTGGTCCACAGGGACGAGCAGCCCATCAGGGAATGTCATATATCCCAATTCGCGCGCAATGCCGGCGAGGTTGAGCATAGAACGTCCGAGAATGGCAACTTTGCGTTCGTACTTAATCGCTGCCTGCAACACCTGACGAATACGGTGAACGTTGCTGGCGAAAGTCGTGACGATAATTCGATGCGGAGCAGTCGAGAAGACTTCGTTGATCTTCGCCCAGACAGTGCGTTCTGAAGGGCTGTATCCATCGCGCTCGGTGTTGGTGCTGTCCGACATCAGTAGAAGAACACCTTCATCACCGGCGCGTGACAAACTGGCAATGTCGAACTGTTCGCCATCCACCGGCGTGAAGTCGAACTTGAAATCGCCGGTGTGAACCAGCGTTCCAACAGGTGTTCTAATAATCAAGCTAAACGAGTCGGCAATCGAATGCGTGCAGCGGATGAATTCCACCTGGAAGCAACCGATTTTTACTTGCTGCCGGGGTTTGACCTTGCGCAAAATGGTCGTTTCTTCCAGCCCATTTTCTTTCAGTTTCCCTTCCAGCAATCCTAGCGCCAGAGCCGGTCCATAAATAACCGGGATGGTCACGTCGCGCAAAATGAACGGAATACCGCCAATGTGATCTTCATGACCGTGAGTGATCGCCATGCCTCGAATCTTGTCCTGATTCTCTCGCAAAAAGGTGATATCCGGCAATACCAGATCGACACCCAACTGTTCTTCTGTCGGGAATGCAAGACCAGCATCGACAAGCATAATGTCGCTGCCGCACATGATCGCCATTGTGTTCTTGCCAATCTCGCCAAGCCCGCC
>JAYRNY010000701.1:0-4882 GCA_041911975.1 bacterium
CGATCCGACATTTTGTCAGGCAATTCGGTGAAAAACTGAATTGCCTTGGCCACCGACAAACGGCAAACTGTGGCGATGGAAAGACCGCCCACTTTGACCGACAAGCTCTCTTTGCGCAAGCGAGCACCATCGCATTTGGTGCAAGGCAATTGCGTCATGTAATTTTCAATTTCCTGGCGAACCCGGTCGGATTGCGACTCTTCATGGCGGCGCTTGAGATTGTTGATGATGCCCTCAAACGGCTTCTTGTACTCCCACATTTCGCGGGCGTCATATGATTCGTGTCTGAGTTTTATGCGCTCTTCTCCGGTGCCGTACAAAATCACTTCTTGATGGGCTTTACTCAGCTCGTTGAAGGGCGTGGTCATCGAGAACTTGTAGTGTTTGGCCACCGACTCGAGTATTTGCTCATAATATGGATTGCTGGTTTTCGCCCAGGGATAGACAGCGCCCTCTCGCAAAGTTTTCTTCGGATCAGGCACTACCAGGCGCGGATTTACTTCGAAGGTGGAACCCAGTCCATGACAGTCGGGACAGGCGCCGTAGGGGCTGTTGAAGGAAAATATACGAGGCGAGATTTCCTGGAAACTGACATTGCAATTTGCACAAGCCAATTTTTCAGAAAAGAGCAACTGCTTGTCACCCATATCGACAAGCGCGATAGACTTGCCCCACTTGAGAGCAAGAGCCAGTGAATCAGCTAATCTCGACTGGATTGTAGAACGCACAACAAGGCGATCGATGACCAGCTCGATCGTATGCTTCTTATTTTTATCCAGCTTGATCTCGTCTTCGAGCTGCAGCGTTTCGCCGTCGATGCGAATACGCACAAACCCTTCTTTGCGCAGGTCGTCGAAAAGAGACTGGTACTCACCTTTTCTGCCGCTCACAATCGGGGCAAGAATTTGTATCTTCGTGCCTTCAGGAAGAGCAAGGACTTGATCGACAATCTGATCGATCGTCTGCGGATTGATCAAGCTGTCGCATTCTGGACAATGAGGAATGCCGGTGCGCGCATAGAGCAAGCGCATGTAGTCGTAAATCTCGGTGACAGTGCCGACCGTCGAGCGAGGGTTGTGGCTGGTCGATTTTTGATCGATGGAAATGGCGGGCGACAGACCTTCAATCGCATCGACATCGGGCTTGTCCAATTGACCGAGAAACTGTCTTGCGTAAGCAGACAGGGACTCTACATATCTTCTTTGGCCTTCGGCAAAAATCGTATCGAACGCCAATGACGACTTGCCCGAACCACTTACGCCCGTGACGACGACAAGCTTGTTTTTCGGTATCTCGATCCCGATATTCTTGAGGTTATGCTGCCTGGCGCCTCTGACCGAAATTTTGTCGCTCATATCGACTCTTAATGTATCGTTTTCGTCGTATATAGTGCAAGTAAGGTTTTTAACCTTCAAGCCGGCCTTGAGCTTTTCCACTTTGCCCCTGGTCTTGGGCTTTTCAGCCACAGCAGTCGTGCCTTTCTTTGAACCTTTTGCAGCACTGCCTGCTTTTGCGGCATTCTTGCTGCTCTTGCTGCCGTTATTCTTGTTTCCCATGTTTCCTGCTTAACCTGATTAAACTGCGCGACTTTCTCAGTCCGCAGAGTGCGTGCCGGCTCTTTTCATACAACTTAAGAATGATAGCTGGAAACGAATTGCTTCGCTATTTGCTCGAGTCTTCCCGTTACGTTTGGAAAATGTGGGTCATTATATGGCGGCGGCCAGAGATAAAGGTCGACGCATGGCATCGACCCTACAATTTCTTGGGCTTAGGTTTGTCGCCCTCGTCTTTGAAAAAGTCTGTTTTCAGCTGGTCTGCGTCATCTTTAATCGGCGGCAAAGCGGGATGAGCATTTTTTACGGCACTGAAAAATGATACTCCCATGGAAATTACGCCCAGAGACAATCCCAGGAAAAGCGCTATCAACAGTGCTTTGACTACCAGTCCCGTAAATGTGGGCTTTTCTTCATAGCGGATACGGGAATATCGAGAGCCGCTCTGGCGCGGATCTTCGGCTCCGTAAGCGCGGGCCCGAGTGTGAGATGTGCGCATCGAATCGCGAGTAAATTCTCTGCTTATCTCGACCGAATCTCGCCTTTGTCCCGGCTGCATATTTTCTTGAGAGCGGCGCGCCGGCTGCATATTCTCTTGAGAGCGGTGTGCCTGTGGGCTCTTCAAATTGACTCCTGAATCGCCGCGCGGGTCGAAAGACTGCCATTCTCCGGAGGTGCGTGCGGCAGAAGGCGGGACGGCATCAGAAATATCAGGCAGCGTGGTAGCCAGATCTTTAGTTTTACGAATTCTGTCGCTGGCCGACGGAGTCTTGGGAGGCTCTTTTACAGGACTGGCTGGGCTGGGGGAGGTCGGGGAGGCAGGAGCAGGGGCGACTGGCGCCGATGCGGCGGGGGCGGGCTTTTTCTTGGGCGTTTCCACCGACTTGTGCAGATCGTCGAGCATTTCCTCGACGCGCTGATAGCGTTTGTTCGGCTCTTTTTCCAGAGCGCGCATGATGATGCGCTCCAATTTTTCGGGAATCTTCACGCGCGGATTCGCCTGAGAAGGCGGGCGCGCCGGCTCGCCAATCTGTTTGGACATGGTCTCCACGTAGTTCTTTCCGAAGAAAGGCACTTCACCGGTGAGCGCCTCGTACATAACGATACCCAGAGAGTAGATGTCGGCGCGCTGGTCCAACTGGCCGCCCATGCATTGCTCCGGGCTCATGTAAATAGGGCTGCCCCAGACTTCTCCCATGCGGGTGAGCTTCTGTGCTTCTTCTTCAAACTTGGCGATGCCGAAATCGACGACCTTTACAAAGTCGCTTTGCTGCCTGGTTTTGAGCAGCATGATATTGCCAGGTTTCAAATCTCTGTGCACCAGTCCGGTTTTATGCGCATGTGCCACTGCCGCTAAGACCTGCATGAATATTGTCTGAACGCGTTCGTAGCTTATTAGTTTTTCTTTTTTGAGAACATCGTTGAGGCTATCGCCGGTCAAAAAATCCATAATGAAAAACGGCTGTTTTTTTGTTGTTTTGCCGTAGTCGTGAATGCGCACGATATTGGGATGGTTGAGGTAAGTGAGTGTTTCAGCCTCGCGCTGAAATCTCTTGACGGTCAGCTCGTCGCCTGCCGCCTGCATGCGCAATGTTTTCACGGCGTATATCTTATTGCTGTCCAGGTGCTTGGCTTTGTAGACCACGCTCATGCCACCCATGCCCAGGGTCTGCAGAACATAGTATCTGCCAATGCCCTTCAGCCACTGCCCGACCAGCATATCTCTAAAGTTGGAGGGTATCCTTATCTGATACATACCAGGGCGCACAGGCGCACGCGATCCTACCTTCGCTTCTAAAGCTCTCGCATATCGTTTTCCACTGCCTGGCATCATCTGTGGTGGCATCTTTTAAATTGAATGAGTCGATTACTCGAAGCTCCTCAGGGAGCAATTGCGTTAATCACTATCTGCACGAATCCTAGTACAACACCAATAGCGCCGCCGAAATATTCAAGCGCTTGAAGCTCTTTGGCGCAAATGCTCTTGACCAGCTCCTCCATTTTTTCTGACGAGAACATCGAGATCTTTGTAGCTATGAGATCTTTTATTCCCAGCTGCGGAATCAACCGGCCCAATAGGACGCGCAACTCGCTGTGCAGGTAAGAGTAGGCGAAGGTGGAAACATTGTGTTTGGTCCGCTCCAACCACTTTTCAGGGATCGATTCCGGGTTGAAACGAATGATCGCGGAGCGGACCGTGCTCATGGCAGCGCCCTCTCCCACCTTGACAGCCTCCATGATTGAGTCACGATTGTGCAGCAAGAAATTCTCCACGAAACTGACCACATTGGCTTTCAGCTTGGCAATGTTTTGCAGAGGCATGGAGCGCAAATCGAAATTGGCAATCTGAATGGCCATTTGATCGCGGATGCCGAAACGCTTGATCAAATCACCGATTACACGCGTGCTTTCTTCCGGCTCCTTCTCCATGAAATTGCGCCATTCATAGCAAACACGCTTAACGCCAATGATGCGGGCAAGAAGTTTATAAGGACCGCCGGCGTGCGCTTGAATAGATTCGTCCAGAGCATTGATGTTTTGCGGTGAAAGCAAAGTAATCAGGTGCGTGCGAACTTTCTCCGGAGTGATGAAAGCCTCCATGATTCTCGATGACATCTCGGTAGCCTGCTCGAGCGAGATGCGCATGGGCAGTATCATGTGGTCAAATATTTTTTCGACGATTATCTGGACATTTCGATCGCGCCCTTTCTCCAATCCTTCAATAGAAGAATCGACCAGGTGCTGAAGCATGGCCGGGCTCAATTCGGCAAGTTCCGATGCCAGTCTGTGCAACTTGGTCGTGTCGCGAAACTCTTTGAGCACGGCATCGACAAAGGCGTCCGAGGCCAGGAATAGATTTTCTTGAGTAACCAGACTCTCCACTTTGACGCTGATGTCGTCAGGCGTGAGCAGTGTTTCGGTAACAGTCTTAGCCACCGACTCGGCAAGCTTGTTCTTGCGCTTGGGAAAAATGCCGGGCGTGAGCGGCATGGCAATTTGAGTGCCTGGCCAATACCAGGTCTGATAAGGATGAAAGAGAGCGGCAACAGCCATGCGTGTGGCTATCCATCCGTGCACACCGTAGAGAAAAGGCGGGGCCAGAACTTTCCAAAATATGGCTGTTTGGGAGCCAAAGAGACGGTCGATGTAGACGTGGAAGTCCATTTGAGAAACTTTCGCTGGTTACCCTGAGGGATGCCGTTTTCGCCGATTCAGAGAGAAATTGGTGCCAATCTCGCTCCTTTTAATCTAATCAGCCTTAATAAAAGCAAGTTTACTAGGTGACGGCAAGGTTATAGCGATTTATAGCTGAATGACTCAACGAGCCC
>JAYRNY010000702.1:0-2130 GCA_041911975.1 bacterium
CGTGCAAAAGCTCAATGTTTGCGGCAATCATTCCGCCACTGGCTGACGTTATGCGGACCAAACTGCTTTCGCTGGCACGGGCGACCTGGGTCGTCGGTTTGAAATCATCCGGCAGCATCACGGGCATCGGGTCGTCCCAATCCAACCTCATTCGCGTTGGGCAAAGGTCTTTGGACCCATCGTCAGTTGACGAAACCCAGGCGGTCAGCTGGCCGTTTTTGAGAGTGTCGGGCGTCACGGCTATTTGCTCTTTTCCAAATACCAATCCCAGTTGCTCTGTCCCGGGGTTGGCGTCGAATGCCATCCAGCCTTCAGACGGAATGGGATAGTCCTGTCCTTTCCTCAGAAAGTTTCGCGAGCCATATGTTTTGTTGGGGAATAGAACATCGCTCTTGCCTGTCGAACTAGCCTTCATGACCAGGTACGCATACCCGTCGCTTTCCGGAATCAAATGAAAGCGAATAGCATCACCTGTTTTGAACTGCATCTTGTTATTGCAACGATAGACTTTCTTGTCCCTATAAAGTTCAATCCAGTAGCTTATCTTTGGACGGTCATTGATTGCTATTTGGCTTTTGAATTCCTGTCCTTCCTTGGCCCGGGGAAATTCGGCCGGCGCTGCAGAGGCGAGGCGTTCTGGGGATGATGAACTTGGGTTTGACGAGTTTGAGGCAGTTGTAGAACTTGCGGGCTCCGAAGAGTTGCCGCCGGCACGAGAAGCGTAGTCCGCCCTCGATGCCACCACGGGTAGTTTCGCATCCTCGACTCCGGCAACGGCATCAAGGTGTGTGATGTTGTTGTTAATCCATAACAAAACGAACTTCAAATCGTCCAACCTGTACTGCCCCTTTTCGAAGATCAGGTGCTCGGAGTTCTGACTCAAAACAAGCTGTCGATTTGGTGTGGCAAGGCGTTCGAAAAGTTTCCATGTTCCAGCCGGGCGAATGAGTTTGTCCTGGGTGCCCTGAATGAAGAGCACCGGCTTGTCTTTGACCATCGCTGCTGCTTCCAAATTGTGCGCCATGAATGAATCAAGCTGGACGAATTCTTTTGGTGAGAAATTTGTCCGCATCAGAGGATCATTCGTCCACTCGGCGCGCAATTCTTCCTTCACTGAAATCTTCTTCACGGCAGCCAGGGCTGCATTTTGCATTGTGTGGCTGTAGCCACCAAACAAGGTCCGAATCCCTGCTTTCTCTGCGAATTCTCTTTCCTCTTCGCTCATACCGAACCGATCGCGCGCCGGCACCGACGAGATCAGCCCAGAGACCAACTCGGGATACAGCGCCGTGGCTCTGAGCGCAATCGCACCGCCCAGGGACTCACCCAGGATAATCACTGGCAGACCCGGATGTTTCTTGCGAATTTCTTGCAGCACGTCTTTGATATCCGCCAGGCTGCCTTCAAAATCGAGCTCTGTGTGCTGGGCTTTGCTCTTCGACTCGCCGAATCCGCGCAGGTCTATGGCATAGGTCGCTATGCCGTCCTTCGCCATCACCTGACCGAACCCTTCATAGCAGCCCTTGTGCAAGCTGAATCCATGGATGCAGAGCAGCGCCGCGCGGGTCTGAACACCTTCGGGTGGCAGCCACGAGACCATGGGAGCGGCTTTCGCCGTTGCTGTTGGAACTTTAAGAGTCTTGGAGCCGCTGTCCTCGTCCGCCAGAGCGACTGTTCCGGCCAGGCTGCAAGCAGCCATAAGTGCGAGCGCAGCGCGTTTAATGTTTTGACAAGTGCTCACGGCAGGTACCTGCGGACAACTGACCAGCGTACGGATTGAGCGGCATTTAAGCATTATATTACTTCATTCTCTCCAAAAGCGCTTTGTAGCTGTCCTGCCATTCCGGCTTTTGCGAATTGTTCTGTTTGGCTCGATTGTCCAGCGCCATTTTGTAGATCTTCAGTGCCGAGCTGTCATCGTGCTTGAGTTCACAAAATCGCGCCAGTGTGATCAGCAATCGTTCTCGATTATCAACGTGCTTCAAAATTTCTTCTTTCAATACTTCGAATTCATCGTTTTTCCCTTGTTTCAGAAGAGCGTATGCCAGCGCAAGCTGCGTATCCGGGAAGGCCGCAATCTCGTCACTCAATGCTTTTGTGTGCTGAATGGATTGCTGCGCGAAATTTTCA
>JAYRNY010000703.1:0-6246 GCA_041911975.1 bacterium
AAAGAAATTCTACCGGGCGGTGGTCGCTTATCAGGATAAGCTGGCCGACGAAGACTTGCTCATGCTCGAAGGAATGTACAAGCCGCTCGAGAGCATCACCACGATGTTGGTCTCCATCACCGCCGCTCAGAAAGCCTGGAAAACCGGTGATATGGCCACTTTCGAGGCGCTCTTGTTGCTGTGCTGCATTTTGAAAGCAGATCTCAGCCGGCAAAGCCCTTACACGGGCCGCTACAAAAAACTGGTCTCGAGCCTCTTTTCCCGCCTCGAAAAAGGCGAGTTCAAGCAGCTTGAGGACGTTCCCGCTCCGGACATCTTGATGCCGTACACGCATGACGACTTCGAGACCTGGGGCTTGCATTCAGGAGAAACCAAATGATTGACAAAAATGGCATTCCAAAATTCGCAACGGTTATTGTCGAAATAATCGTTATTCTCGCGTTTGGCGCCTTTCTTAATCACACCAGTTCAGGAAATTCTCAAGGCAAAGGAGAAGCCGTAGTAAAACAGCCGGTTGCAGCCGCGGCAGCCAGCTCGCCCTCAAGCATAAAACTGATCACTCCGAATGACTACGCCAGCGAACTGGACAAGGCAAACAATGTGCTCATCCAGTTGTGCAAAACGGAGGAATGCACCGCCAACCGCGCCGTCCTGGAGCGCCTGCAGGCTGAATTTGCCGATGTCAAATTCGTGCAGATGAATAGCGCCGACAATGCGGAATTTGCCGACAGGCTGGAGCGCGAGCAAGAGCAAGTGGCGAAAGCGGACAAGTCTCAAAGCGCTCTTGTCTATCCGGTCTACGTCTTCAAAAGCGCAGACTTGCAAGTGGCGCCGCCTTTGAAAACAGATGACGAATTGAAGCAATTCATCGCCACCAATCTTTCGGCAGGAGCGCCAGAAATTGCCAAATAGGCGTTAGTTTTTTACGCCGACCTAGATGACGGCGCCGCCCTCGTTCTTTTGAAAAGACGCGGCGGCGCCGATTTTCACAGCAGCAATGCTGTCCACTGATTCTTGAGGTAATTGATTATGTTCTCAAATTTCAAATCCATGCCGCGGTGGGTTTTCATCATCGCCGCGGTCCTTATTCTTTTTACAGCCGGACGCCTCTTCAACGGGCCGCCCGCCTTCAAATATGACCCGGCTCAATGCCAGGCTTCGAACAAGGGTCCATTCGACGGCAGGGTTCTCTATACCTGCACGACAATGGCGATCGCCGAGCGCCACCGCAATCTCATCTCCCATGAAGCGCAAGATGCATTCCTCAAGGAATGGCTGCACAAGTACGATCAATCCGATCTTTTGAAAACGGAGGAAGGGACGCTCAGAGCGATAAGCGAAATGGTGCTCTCGGTAAAAGGGCGCTTTGATTTCGTCTTTACTCCGTCGGCGGTAGCGCAAAACGAGATTATCGAAAAAGGGCAACTCGCCGGCATCGGAGCCAGCGTATCCATGCCTATGTCGACAGGCGGGCGAGGCATGCCTCAAATTAGGCTGCCCGAGCACGCCACGCCTCAGCTGATCGCCATGCTAAAAATGGAGCAGGCACCGCAGGCGGTGATAGCAGCCAACAACCCTCTGGTTGTTCTGGCCGATCCGGAAGAAGGCACACCCGCATTTAAAGGCGGCATGAAGAAAGGCGACGTGATCATCGCGGTCGACGGCACTGCAGTCGCCGGCAAGACTCTGGACGAAGTGCTCAATCTTATTCGCGGCGAGCCGGGAACACTTGTAAAAGTGACCGTGCAGCGCCAGTCCGATAAGACAGACCTCAATCTGACGCGGGCGATAGTCGATTTGAAAACCACTGCCGAGAAGAAGATGGACGATGTCGGCTACGTGCGCATCGCTCATTTCGAATCCATGCGGGTAGTCAACGACTTGCATAGATCTATCGACGTCGTTTGCGGCACCGAATCCGCCACCGTTTCGGAAAGCGCTGCCGACTGCGGCGCCAAGTCCATGATTGTCGATTTGCGCAGCAACCCGGGCGGCCGCTTTGACGCGGTGGTCCTTGTAAGCGAGCTTTTCCTCGACAAGGGCGATCTGTCCAGCGTGATGATGCGCGACAAAGACAAAACCGTTCGCTCCGACTTCATCCTTGAAAAGGACAATCTGGTCGTCAAAGAAGGCGGAAAATCAACGGACTACAAACGGCAATTCGACCTGCACTTCCCCATGGATCGCAAACTGGTGGTGCTGGTAGACGAGTACAGCGCCTCAGGCGCCGAGGCGATGGCCACTATTTTGCAACAGCAAAGACATGCCATCGTTGTAGGCGTGCAGACCAGAGGCAAAGGCGTCGGTCAGTGCTCGATCGAGCTTCCCTTCGGCTATGCCGCCAACTTCATCTGCATGGAATATCTGGCCGGCGGCAAAGCCGTCGACTGGGTGGGCGTCACACCGGACGTGGTCTTCGACGAGCCGAAAGGCGCCGGTCAAGACCTCCAGCTTGAGATGGCACTCAAGATCGCGCGCGGAGAATCATCCGCAAGCGCTGCCGACGCCGGCAGTGTAGCCGCGCACGAACGCCAGGTCATCGAGCAAAGAAAGAAGGCATACGACGAAGAAGTCGCCGACACTATCAAGCGCTTCTTCAAGTAGCAAGCAAGAGGGATGCAGCAGCATTCCTGAGACGACCGGCACGGGATCTTATCCTGTGCCGGTTTTTCCCAACCAACAACCGGAAAGAAAGTTATGAACAAGCAAAAGGTACTGTTGGCGGCTGCCAGCCGCACACCGATTGGTAAACTGGGCGGAAAACTCAGCCGAGTACCGCCGTCCAAACTGGGCGCGCATGTGCTTTCCAATGCTATTCGCCGAGCCGGAATCAAGCACTTGAGCTGGATTGACGTGATTGCTTTCGGCCAAACACTGCAGAGTTTTTTCGAGCCCAACACGGCTCGTTACTCCGCTTACAACGAAGCGCGCCTGCCCGCCTCCATCGAAGCATACACATTGCAGGAGCAATGCGCCTCGGGAATGAAGGCCGTTCAATCAATCTACGAACGCATCGCCTCCGGCAACGCACACTTGGGCATCGCCGTGGGAGTGGAATCCATGTCTCTGGCGCCGCTGATTATTCCCGGACAGCATCGCTACAGTGAAATGAGCAAGCAGGCGCTCAAACGTTTCAAGAAATTGAAACTCTTTGGTCCGCTGCCCTTTGTCGGACTGGCCGAAAGCGGTCTGGGACCGATGTCTCTGGCTAAAGATCCGGAGGCATTGAACATGATAAAGACAGCGCAGATAGTGGCAGATCTGATGAATGTCTCGCGCCAGGATGCCGACGAGTTTGCGCTTCTGTCACAGACCCGCGCCCTCAGCCAACGCGCCCGCCTGGCTATGGAAATCGATCCGATGGTCATTCCCGGCGTCGGTCTGGTCACTGAAGACGAGCATCCTCGCGTGACCGACATGAAGGCTCTTGCCGGTCTCAAGGATCAGGCCGGAACGGGCGTAGTCACCGCCGGTAATGCCAGCGGCATGGGCGACGGAGCCTCAGCTCTGGTGCTTTGCTCGGAGAGCATGGCTGAGCGCCTGGGCTTGACGCCTCTTGCCGAAATCGTCGACTTTCACTTCAGTGGTCGCCACGCGCGCTCCATGGGACTGGGTCCGGTCAATGCCGTCAACGGACTGCTTGCCAGGCACAGATTGACCGTCGACGACATCGACTATTTCGAGCTCAACGAAGCCTTTGCCGCGCAGGCAGTGGCTTGCTTGAAACGTCTGGGCATCCCTCATGAGAAGGTCAATCACAACGGCGGCGGCATTTCGCTCAGCCACCCCCTGGGCATGTCCGGTGCACGCATCGTGGCAGCGGCCGCTTACGAAATGCAAGTCGATCCTTCCATCGACACTGCAGTCTGCACTCTTTGTGTGGGCGGCGGTCTAGGCGGCGCTGCGCTGATCAAACGCTACGTGAACGCTTGAGCTATCAGCGTTGTCACTCAAGCAAAACTCAACATCCGACCAAAGTAGGAACCGTTATGAAAACGACACAAGAGTTGAATGCAGAATTGAATAAGCCGGCCGGTGAATTCGCCTTCACGGCTCTCGAGCTGCTTGCCAGCGGCGTGTTCATCCTGACCATCGATGTCCCCGGCAAAGTAAACCTTCTCAAAAAGGCGGTTTTGCAGGAAATCGATCGCCGCATCGATCAAATCGACAGCCTCTGCACCGACGATGAGGACGCCGGCGCCGGGCTGATCATCCGCTCAGGCAAACCCGGCAATTTCATTGCCGGCGCCGACGTCGGGGAAATCGACGCGGTGCAGGAGATGTCTATCGCCGACGCCCATGCTGCCGCCGAATACGGCAAGAAGGTGCTGGGGCGCCTGGGCATGAAAGGCATCAAAATCCCAACGGTAGCAGCCATTCATGGAGCCTGCCAGGGCGGCGGCATGGAGTTGGCTCTCTGGTGCGACTATCGCATCGCCACCAATGACCCCATTACCCAGCTCGGACTGCCTGAAGTGAGACTGGGCGTGCTGCCTGGCTTTGGCGGCTGCGTGCTTTTGCCGCAAGTAATTGGCGACGCCGTTGCCGCTGTCGAATTCGCTACTCGCGGTGCCAGCATAGGTGCCGATGAAGCTCTCGAAAAAGGGCTTGTCCACGAGGTTGTGGACCACGAGCATTTGCTGGCTCGCGCCGAGGAAGTGCTTACCACCGGTGTCTGGGTGGCTGAAAAACCAGAGCAAGCGGTCAAGGAAGAAGAGCATGAAAGCACCTCATTCCTTGATACCCTGCGCTCTTTTGCCGGTGCAGGCTGGCGCGACAGTCTCAAGGACGCAGGCATCTACGTGCTGCGCAATTATTCCGGAAAAATGGGACGGACTCAGTTTGCCGGCGGCGTCGTCGCCGAGGTGAAAAAGAAAAGCAAGGGCTATATCGCTCCGGCAAAAGCTGCCGAAGTGATCATGCGCGCAGCTGAAATGCCGTTTGACCAGGCGCTTGCATATGAATCGGCGGTTTTTGCCGAGCTGTGCATGTCCGGCGCCTCGCGCAATATGGTCGATGTCTTCCAGGACAAAAGCCGGGCCAAGAAGATGCCGGGAGGCGTCATGCCGCATCCGGTAGACGTTTTTGGTGTGGTCGGCGCCGGCGTCATGGGCAGAGAAATTGCTTTCGAGGCGATTGCCTCCGGGTCCTTCTCGCGCGTTATTCTGGTCGATATCTTCCAGAAGTCGCTCGAGCAAGCGCTGGTTGAAATTGCCGCCTTGATCGACGGCCGTGTCAAAGAAGGCAAGCTGAAGGCAGAAGACAAGCCGGCTCTGCTGGCCAGTCTGGTGACATCCACCGAATACGCGGACCTGGCAGAATGCGATGCGATTGTCGAGGCGGTACGCGAGACCGTCGAAGACAAGGCCAATTGCTATCGCCAGATGGACGAAGCCATGGCCGCCCGCCATGCGCTGAGCGGTGCAACTGAGGAAAAAATCTACTGGATTTTCTCCAACACCTCCGCTTTGCCGCTGGGCGTTCTGTCAGATTCGGTCAAGCACAAAGAAAGATTTGCCGGCTTGCACTTCTTCAATCCGGTCAGCAAAATGGCTCTGGTTGAAGTGGGCAAGCCTTCCTCAGCCAGCTCTCAAGCGATCGCTACGGGCATGGACATCGCCAACAAGCTGGGCAAATTGCCGATCGTTTGCTCGGACAGCCCGGGCTTCATCGTCAACCGCATCCTGGCTCCTTACATACTCGTCACGTCATGGCTCATGGCCAAAGGTGTTTCACCGCACTCGATCGACAAAGCGATGCTCGACCTGGGCATGCCCATGGGTCCGGCTACACTGCTCGATCAAGTCGGTCTCGATATCGTCGCCAGTGTGTCGGACTCCATGGGAAAAGCATACGGCGAGCGCATGGCCCGCCCGGACGAAGCGGCCGATGTCGTCGGCTGGCTGATAAAGGAAGGGCGGCTGGGCAAAAAGACGGGTGCAGGCATTTACCTCTGGGAAAATGGCAGCCCTGTGCGTGACACCAAAACGCGCCTGCCGGCGCTCAATCCGCATCTGAAAGAGCGGTTCCCGCACTTCGGCATGCGCAACATGGCCAGCGAGTCCATACAGGAATATCTTGTCCTGGCCATCGTCAACGAGGCTGTTCGCGCGCTTGCCGACCAGGTCGTGGACGAACCTTACTTGATCGACCTTGCTTTCATCTTCGCGACCGGATTTCCGCCCTCTCTGGGTGGTCCGATCCGCCTGGCTGATCAAAGGGGAGTGCGCACTCTTTTCGAACTGA
>JAYRNY010000704.1:0-10603 GCA_041911975.1 bacterium
CGTCCAGAGCCATTTACTGATTTTTCCGATCACGACAATCAGAGAGCGTTCACCCATGCTCTCGAGACAGTGAAAAAGAAATTGGGCAAGGACCATCCGCTCGTTGTCGGCGGTGAGCGTCTGCAAGTAGAAGGTGATGATTGGCTGGTTTCTACTAATCCTGCCCATCCGAAGCAAGTGATTGGACGCTACGCGAAAGCCACGCAGCAGCAAGCAGAACGGGCGATGAAAGTTGCCTGCGAAGCGTTCGAAAGTTGGAAGCGAGTGCCTGGTTCGGAGCGTGCCCGTTATTTGTTCCGTGCCGCTGCAATCATGCGCCGCCGCAAGCACGAGTTCTCCGCATTTATGGTCCTCGAAATCGGCAAGAGCTGGGCTGAGGCAGATGCAGATACGGCAGAAGCGATCGATTTTCTGGAATTCTACGGGCGCGAAATGATTCGTCTCAGCGCGCCTCAACCTCTCACACAAAACCCCGGCGAAGAGAATGAATTGCATTACATTCCTCTGGGCGTGGGCATTGTTATTCCGCCATGGAATTTCCCGCTGGCGATTTTGGTTGGTATGTCCACTGCTTCCATCGTCGCCGGCAACACGGTTATTTTGAAACCGTCGAGCGAAACACCGGGGATAGCTTGGCAGTTCTTCGAACTCATGGAAGAGTGCGGATTGCCTCCGGGCGTTTTCAACTTCTTGCCGGGCGCCGGCTCTACCATCGGCGATTTCCTCGTCGAGCATCCAAAGACTCGCTATATCGCCTTCACCGGCTCGAAAGAAGTCGGACTGCGCATCAATGAGCTGGCTGCAAAACCGCAGCCCGGTCAAATGTGGATCAAACGCGTAGTTGCTGAAATGGGCGGCAAAGATTCAATCATCGTCGACAACTGCGCAGATCTCGATGAGGCTGCAGACGGCGTGGTTGCCAGTGCCTTCGGGTTCGGCGGACAAAAGTGCTCCGCTTGCTCACGCGCAATCATCCACAAAGATGTTTACGACGAGATGGTCAAAAAGATCAAAGAGCGCACTGACAAACTGGTGGTCGGCAACCCTGAAGATCGCAAGCACTACATGGGACCGGTTGCATCCAAGTCTCAATACAAAGGCGTGCTCGAATACATTGAGATCGGCAAGAAAGAAGGCAAGCTGCTCTGCGGTGGAAATGCGATAAAGAACAAAGATGATGGCTACTTCATAGAGCCGACTGTCATCCAGGACGTAAGCCCGACCGCTCGCATTGCGCAAGAAGAAATCTTCGGACCCGTGCTTGCCCTCATCAAAGCAGAAGGCTGGAGACATGGTTTGGAAATCGCCAACAATACCGAATTCGGATTGACCGGTGCGGTCTACTCGAAGAATCGCCGCAATCTGGAGCAGGCGCGTCACGACTTCTATGTCGGCAACCTGTACATCAACAGAAAGTGCACGGGCGCGCTCGTCGGTATCCATCCTTTCGGCGGCTTCAACATGAGTGGTACGGATTCCAAGGCAGGCGGAAGAGATTATCTCTTGCTTTTCACTCAAGCAAAATCCATTGCTGAGCGCTACTAATCCGCTGTCCAATTATCGGACGCGAGCCTGGATTTGAAACACGAAAAGGTTACCCAATTGAGTTTTTGGGAACATCAGGGACATCCCCTGCTGCTCTTGGGTTTTCAATTTTGCCGGACGATTCCGAACGGGATACGGTTTTCGTCCCTACCGGAGACATGTCGGTAGGGAGTATGGACCTGATCAATGCCAGTCTCGAAGATTTCGAAGGCATCGATCCCTTTCTCGGCACAACGATAGACCACAAATACGATGTTTTGGAAAACGTCGGTCAGGGTGGTATGAGCGTCGTGTACAAGGCG
Organism: bacterium; assembly: GCA_041911975.1. Classification (GTDB taxonomy): domain Bacteria; phylum Cyanobacteriota; class Vampirovibrionia; order Obscuribacterales; family Obscuribacteraceae; genus QKMZ01. The sequence goes on from JAYRNY010000704.1 coordinate 1,848, forward strand.
ATGCAGACGGCGATGAACAGGGTAGTTGCCGTTAAGATGCTGAAAATGGGTTTGTCGTCGGACCCCATTTTCAGTCAGCGCTTCATGCGAGAGGTTTCCCTGCTCGGAAAGCTCAATCATCCCAATATCGTCACTGTCTTTGACTCCGGAATGACCGCGCAAGGCAACTTGTATCTGGTTATGGACTTTCTATCGGGGCAGACGCTTCAGAAAGTTCTCGACAAGTCAGGCGCCCTGCCGATTGATCGGGCTGCTTCACTGATTTTGCAGATTTGCGATGCACTCAACCACGCGCACAAGCGCGATATTATCCACCGGGATCTGAAACCAGGCAACATCATGATCGAAGCCGATCATCGCGGCGAAGATATCGTGAAAATAGTTGACTTCGGTCTTGCAAAAATGGGCGAAGGTAGCGAACGTCTTACGAGGCAAGGTGAGCTGTGGGGCAGTTCTTTCTACATGAGCCCTGAGCAGTGCACCGGCGCGGAATCAGATGCGCGAACAGATGTCTATTCGTTCGGCATCCTGATTTACTACATGGTGACCGGCAAACTTCCATTTCGCGGCAGTGGATTCATGGATACTATTTCCAAGCAGATGAATGAACCGCCGCCGCCGTTGAAATCAATGAAGCCGGATCTGGTCGTGTCCGATATGCTCGAGCCCGTGCTCTTCAAATGTCTTCAGAAATCGCCGGAGAATCGATTTCAGACGGTTGCGGATCTTAAGTCCGCCTTGCAGACTGCGTTTCCGGAACCAAAGAAACCAGAAAGGGATGTGTCATCACGGATGCAGCGCACAATAGCGAAACCACCCCCGCCTCCTAAAAAGGTGGAATCCAAGTCGGGCAAAACAAGCAAAAGATCGCATATCAAAGGCATTATCGTGCTTTTGATCGTGATGATAATCTGCATGGCAGGCATCTTTTTCGCGGTCAAGAGTCGCACTCCTGCTGTGGCACCAAATACAGTGCCACCGGCGGCGGCTCCTGTGCCGAAGCCTGCCAAATGATAAGTTTCCAAACCGAAAAACACTCCTAAAACTCGAATTCAGGGCGTTGCTGATCTAGAATCTCCTGAGTAGATATGCTGGAGAGACCTTCACGACCAACTGTTGCATTATTCATGACTATGCAAGAAAACGAAAAATCAAAAGAAAAGGGTTCTGGCTCAATGAGCAAAGCTCTGATGGTTGCGGGCATTGTTCTGCTTTTGGGAGTGATTGGCGTTCTTGTATACATGAGTCAACCCAGACCGAAGGAACCTCCAACGGCGCAAGCGTCTGACCCTTCGCCTTCAAAACGAACGAAAGAGGCGATAGGTGTTTTCTCCAGTATTAAACCTGATGATTCGAAACGCGCTGCCAAAACAGAAAAGAGTTCAGCTGGAGCATCATCTGTAGTATTGAAAGGCGAAACATCTAATGCCGGTGCATCTGACGACAACAAAATCAAAGGCACTCCTTTCTTGACTGGAGATCGCAATACGCCGGATTCAGACACAGATGCTTCAGCCTCCGATGAAAACAAGTCTGCGGCACCGGGCACGCAGGCGATCGAAAACTCGACGAATAAGCCTGCGGTTGCTGCCACTGCAAGAGCGCAACAGCTTGAGAAAACAGCCAAAGCGGCGCCGCCTGCCCACAAGAAAAAGCACAAGAAAAGTGCGGAAACGTTTTTCGAAATTGCGCCGGGCAGCGGTACGCATAAAAGAGACGCGCTGGATTACGTGGCGCCCTAGAGTTCTGCAATATACAAATCTACATCGAGGTGTAGGACGTTTGATATGCGCGTCTGCGGCGTGGAGCTTGATACGTGTCGACCCCAGCGTCGGACCTGATATTTGTGCGCACTGATGGAGTTTGAAGAACGCTTTGCGGAGCTGCTTGTACGGGGGCTTCGCTGTTTTGAGGCTGCTGTTTGTAGGGCGCCTCGCCCTCAAACTGTACGGGCTCGCCAGGTTTTACAGGAACAACCGGAGCTTCCTGGTTGACCGCGTTGGGATCAGACGATCTGTTTTCTTCTGCGGACTTTTCTTGACCCCCAGCCGCTTCGGCAGACTTTTGCTGTTCTGACAAATCTGATGATTCAGCCGAACCGATAGTTTCGGAACCAAGGGAAGAACGGATTCGCACTTCCGGTTTCAGCGAGTCCTGATTGCTAACTTTAGACGTTTGTGATTCGTCTTGGCGCGCCGCACTTTCCGTTGCTGCGATCAAGCGGTGCGAAAGCTCAGGCGCGCGCTCTTGCAGCATGAAAGCTTCGCGCTCCGCTTCTTTTGCGTTCATCGCATGGCGAATGTTCACCGTAGCGACAAACCCAACCAATCCAGCCATTACTGCGGCAAAAAGGTAGATCGGCACTGCTCTTTTCTTGAACGCCCGTTCTTGCAGCTTTGCCGCTTCCTTCTCCATCGCCTTGATGTCTGCTTTGGCGCGAGCTTCAGCTTTCGCTTTTTCGCGAGCTGCTGCTTTTCTCTTCGTGTCGCCTTCTTTTGCTAATGCTTTTGCTCTGGCTGACTCTTCTTTTAGTCTTTCAGCCTCTTGCCTGAGTCTCGCAGCTTCTTCTTTCGACATAGCCGCGTCTTCTTTCACTGTTGCTGCGGGCTGCCTGGAAGTCGGTGGGACCAAAGGCGCGGCAGTGACGACCGGTGCAGGCGCAACGAAATTGGAAACCTTCGGCGTCGCTATGCTGTTGAGCTCGTCCAAACTATATGCTTTTTCGACCTGTGCGACCGGTCTTTCCGGCTCCGGCTCCACCTGTCCAGAGGAGTGCCGCCACGAGCGCATCCATTTGGCTAGCTCTCTGGCAGATTGAAAGCGATCTTCCTTGTTCTTCGCGAGGCATTTGAAGACGGTTGCTTCAACATGGAATGGAATGTCGAGCTCCGGGGCTGTCTCCTTGAAGCGGCGAGGCAGTCCTCCTTTCTGAAGTTCAATAAGCTCGTTGATGTCTTCGCAGGCAAAAGGAAGACGTCCGGTCAAAGTTGTGTAGAGGACGACGCCGATACTGTAAATGTCCGATCGCTCGTCGGTTTCTTCGCCGCGCAAGGCTTCGGGGCTGGCGTATTCAGGTCTGAAAGTCTTCGGTGCTTGTGCTTTAACCGCATCGTCCTTGATGGTCGCTCCGCCGAAGTCAGTCAGTTTTGCCAGTTGCGTGGAATTGTTATCGCCCAGAAGAAAAATTGACGAGGGCGTCAGCTCGTTGTGGATGACGCCGGCTTCGTGCGCTGCCAGTAATGCATCTGCAATTTCCAGGAAAATCGGAAAGACGAGCTCAGCCGTCAATGGGCCTTCTGCGGAAAGCATTTCGCCCAGGCACATGCCGGTTACGTGCTCGAAAACTATGTACAAATTCCCGCGGTCGGAAAAATGATCCAGCATTAACGGGAGATTAGAATGGCGGGCCCTGTTGAGGGCGCGGATCTCGGATTGGAAAAGATCTGCCTGGGCTTCCTTTGAGACTTTCGCCCGAGTCAGTTCCTTTACCGTGACAGTCCTTCCTGTGCGGGTGTCTCGGGCGCGATAGAGGTTGTATCTGCCGGTGGAGCAAAGAATACCTGTCACGCTGTAAACAGTGTTAAGCGTGCAACCAATCGGATATGCTCGAGCCAGTTCAAAGGTAGTCTTGGTCTTGCTACTGTTCACCAAGCGCAGGTTTCCCCCATCAATCCGCTGATCATTTTAATGAGATTCTAAGCGCATTTGTGTGCTAACTCTAATAAGATGTCACTCACCAAAATGAGCTAACTTTAGACAAGCGTCGATACAGATCAGATCTCGGATTTTTGCAATTTGGGGTGAACGATTTTTTGGCTCGAAAGTCGTTTGGAAGTGGCATCATATATGGTGTCACTTTCAAGCTCATGAATGTCTATTCGCGTGTTGACAACTGGCGTGATTGATTGTTGTTTTACGTGGCGTAAAGGCGCTTGACTACTGCTGTCTGCATGAGTGCGCTTGTGGAACACAAGCTGCATGCACGAGTTTATCGCACCTCAGTTGCAGGTTCTAATTCTGCTAGAATCTAGGATGCTATTTATGCAATTACTAGGTATTGGCAAGTGCGCCGGCAGCTCGGTTAGGAGGCTTGGTTAGATGGTTGAAACCATTCAACTCGTGAGGCAGATTGCGGTTAGAGCGATCGTCACGGAGAACTTCAAGGGCCAGGTCGGCGGCGAAATAGCGCGCAATCTTCAGCAGATTGACGCTGAATTGCAACAGCTCGAATTCAAAGGAAAACGTGCTATTGCTGACATTGAGAAACGCAGCGGCGGCGCTGTCACAGCCGATGCGCGAGTGCAAATAGAAACGATAAGACAGCAGATAGAGGCTGAAAAGATGCGTCTGCTTCAATATAAAGAGGAGATGCAAGGACAGAGTCAGGCTCTAACTGAATTGCCGGTGGGCAGTGTAGTAACGCAATTTACTGTTGAAAATCCCGTCGAGGTCCGCGTTGGAGAGAATATATTCCAGCGACTGGAAGGCGGCGAGATTCTTGTCAAGGACGGCATCATTCAAGAGATTCGCGTATAGCGACTTGAACGACACCGTCCGGACAATTTTTTTGACCTGAGCTTCTTTACAGATACTCTTTCAGCTTGAGCGTTACGTTGCTCTGGCGAAGAGCTCTTAGAGCCTTCAGTTCAATCTGTCGAGTGCGCTCGCGGGTGATTCCCACAAGCTTTCCAACCTGCTCGAGCGTACGTTGCTTACCGTCGTTCAGTCCGAATCTCAGGATCAGAACCTCACGCTCACGCGGGGTGAGCATAGACAGAACGCCACGGATATCGTTAGACATCAGGCTCGCCTCAGTCGAGTCCTCAGGGCGAGAAGAATTCTCGTCCTCAACAATCTCCGAAAGCGAGTTGTCGTCGTCATCTCCGTAAGGAGTGTCGAGTGACAACGGTGAGCGGTTGGCAGCGAGGATCTCTTTGATCTTCACCACGGACACACCCATTCCCTTCGCAAGATCCTCGAGATTTGGTCTGCGACCCATCTCTTGTGACAGCTTGCGAGTCACTTTTCTGAGGTTATTGATTGTCTCAACCATGTGGACAGGCACGCGAATTGTGCGTGACTTGTCGGCGATGGCGCGAGTGATACCCTGACGGATCCACCAGGTTGCATAGGTAGAGAACTTGTAGCCTCGCTCCGCATCGAACTTTTCGGCAGCGCGAATCAGACCGAGGTTGCCCTCTTGAATCAGATCAAGGAATGGAAGACCACGACCTTGATACTTTTTCGCGACCGACACTACCAGTCGAAGGTTAGCCTGTACCAGGCGCTTTTTAGCCAGCATGTCGCCGGTGGCAATGCGTCTGGCCAGTTCGATCTCCTCGGCGGCGGTCAATAGCTTGATTCGTCCGATTGAGCGCAGATAGAATTGAACCGGGTCCTCTGACGTTCCGGCGCGACGTCCGATCGGCGCGTATCCTGACGCGTCGTCGTCACTGTCATCGCTGACGGCACCAAGATCTACTTCATCATCCGTATTGAATGCTGCTGAGTATCCCGGCACTAGATCGTCCAGAGTGTATTCATCGATAGATGGAGCGTACTTCCTGATCATTTTCCTGACGGCTTTCGCCGCTGTACGGTAATACAACGAGGTCCGAAAACGGATCTCAAAAATATGGGATGCAAATGCCCCGCCCTTTGGGGCAGTTACATATCTATTTGTTTGTCCCACCAACGCTTGAGACGGTACTTCTATTAAAATGTTCCTACCCACTTCTTGAAAAGTGGGTTAACCCTAGATCCAAAGTAGATTCAACGTTTGCAGAAAAAGTCTAAAGAACCCATCAGGGCTTTGGGCGTTTACTTGAATTTCCCGTAACTGTGCAGCCCACCTAGACCCAGAGAATTAAAGCCCAGGTAAGTCATTAGTGTTAACAGAAGCCCGACTATGGAGACCAGAGCCAGCTTCTCGGCGGAGCACTCGCGGTGCACCCTCAAGTGGATGTATGCCGCATAACTGAGCCAGGTAACGAGCGCCATCGACTCTTTCGGGTCCCAGGACCAGTATGTGCCCCAGGCATGGTTGGCCCATAATCCGCCGGTGATTATCCCGAAAGTCAATGCAGGCATGCCGATTGCGATGCAGCGATAACTGATATCGTCGTATTTTTCGGCCCACTTTGGGTCGCCCATTTTCGCGTCTACATTGCGCAACAGTTTGAACGATACGACGGAGCCCACGAGACTGGCGCCGGCAAAAAGAATCTGCAGCCAGGCCGTATCAACGTTGGAAAAAGTGCCCAGCGCTACAGCCAGAAGCGCCAGCGCCACGGTAATGATTGCGCTCATCAAGCTGGCCGAACGGCCGGCCATGTAGAGCTGAATAAATCCTGAAAGACCGCCCAGGAAAAAGAGCGCATAAGAAATGATCAGCGGCGGAACATGAATCCAGCGCCAGTAGCTGACCAGGGCCGGGACGAGCGGCTGAATCTCATGCTGCGATTGCGGCAGCCAGCTGCCGTAGAGAAACATGAGAAGTGCAGTCAGGCTAGCCAGCCAGCCCAGTTGAGGTACTCCGTAAGCTCTGGCCAGAAGCAGATATGCGCCCATAGTCGCCCAGGCGAACCAGAGCAGAGATTCATATAGATTCGACAGAGGAAACCGCTGGGCGTCTATACCCCGCATTATGATTCCTGCCGTAAGAGTGGCGAATGCAAAAATCATTGCGCCGGAGCCGATCTTGATCAGCAGTTCCTTGCGGTTCTTGAACCCGTTCGAGGCGACGAAAACCCAGAAAGACATAACCGAGGTTATCCCTGCCGTGTTTGTAAGTGCCAGCTGCATCTCGGACATCAACTATCTCCTTGGGTCTCTGTGCTAGTGCTGGTGGCGCTTGCCGCCAACACTTGCTCTTTTTTCTTGCTTGCCTGGTGGGGGGAAGCTTTTGTAGACTGCGACTGCTGCGCGGTCTCGATATAAATAGAATCGCCCTTAACGCTTTTCGATTCGGGCTCTCCAAACTCAGTCTTAATCTGCCGTTCCAGTTCTTTGACCAGGCGCTCGAAACCAACTTTTGCCTTCACCGAGCGCCCTCCGAAATAGAGAATCTTGCCGGCTGCGTGTGTCGCATTTTCGCTTCGAGCTGCATTTTCGGTCGTGTTTTCGTTTCTGCCTCTTGCCGCGGTTTCCAAACTCACCCACACATGTCTGTGCGGGATTGCCGCCATCATTACACCGACAATGATGAAACCGAAAGCTATATATGTTATCGGAAGCCCTGGATCACACTTATACTGAAGCCCGGTTATGGGCACTTTTCTGATCAGCGAAATTGCTACAGGACCGAGCTTTGCCGGCTTGTTCTCGGACATCTCGGCAAGCAGGCGCGGACCTTCCCAGTCTGGACGTTTGGCAAAGACCTTGATGGGAGAATTATCCGAGCGGACGGAAAAGAGCATCATCGTGCCTTGATCGAGTGGCAAGAACGCTGCATAGAGCTTGCCCATCGGGCGCAAATCAAGGCGCCTTTCGTGTCCATTGAAGTTCAAAATTATGTGATCGAGACCCCAGCTCGACTGGTAAATATCTACACCGTCATGCGAGAGCGGATTGTTGACGGAGATCTCCTGAGTTTTGACATCTTTGCCTTGCTTGTTAATGACAGTCAGTTTGGAAAACCACTGTTTCGCCTCGCCGGTTGGATGATCTTCGCGACGTGTCTCATCGACTCTAACGGTCCAGTCCGGCAATTTTCCAACCCAGAGTTTTGAGTGCTCTGACTCCTGGAAATCCAAATGGGAATTGAGCAAAACCGGCTGAAATCCGGAAAAGCCGGTCCAGGAAGTGATCGTGACTCCGACAAGCAAAGTGAGCAGTCCGATATGAGTGACGGTCGCCGCCAGCCTTCCATATCTGCCGTACTCAGCCAGGAGCTTCTCTTCGTTGGTTGCGACCTTGAATCCTCTGGTGGAAAGCTTTAGCGCAATAGATGCCAGGACTGATTTTTCGTCTTTGACTATCGGCACAGCCGTGTGGACGGGAAGCTTGCCGATTTCTCGCCCACCCAAGAACGGCAGCGGCTTGCTCAGCAATTTGACTCTGGGAAACACTCTCATGAAGCTGCAAGCGATCATGTTGACCGTAAGCATGGCGATGAGGGAGAGGAACCATGGGCTGTGGTAAATGTCCGTAATGCCGAATTGCGAAAGCAATTTTGCGGTCTCTGGACCGAATTGCTCGACTACCTTGTCTTTGCCGCCGGCTGATTCTTGCGGGCACCAGGCGCCAATCAGCACGGTAAGCGCGGTTAGCGACATCAAAAGAATGGTGAGCTTGACCGACGCAAGCGCATTTTTGATGCTTGTTTGCGGCTTTTGCTCTTTCTTGATTTCGTCGCTTTCTGTGTTCACGTGATACCGGGTTACCTTTGGTTTGTGATTTGCTTCTCTTCTTTGGGTGGGCATGTGCCCCTACAGTGGTACGGGGCGTGATTTCCGCCCCTGAATTGTCAGAAGGCGCTCTCCTGATGGGTTCCACTCAAAATTTGATCGGTCAAACGCCGCGCTTCATCGAAGTTTCCGCGCGAGACCGCGCGATAAATGTCTTCCGACTCAGCTAGTTCGCGAATGAACGTTTGTTTTTGCTCTTCTGAAAATACTTGATTAACTGCTGTCTTCTTGAGCTTGTCTTGCAGCGCATTGAGAAAGAGGACATAGCTGTCGATGTCGTTGACGAGGACACCTTCCAGTCTTCCAATCAATGCACGCTCGAGCGCATGGCTGATACCATCGGTGGAA
>JAYRNY010000705.1:0-5489 GCA_041911975.1 bacterium
TATCGACCGGTGTACTCGAGTTCGTCTTGAGTTCTTCCTGTGTGTTCCGGTCCCTTTTGGGCTAGATATGCGAGCGCTAATTTTGCTTTGATGCCATTTTCGTCTCCACCTTTAGCCATTTCGCACAGTTTGTTAAACTGACCTACGCGCTCTTCTTCCTTGGCCTTAATTGCATCCAGCTCTTGCCCTGCCAGCCATGTTTTGCCGCTCCAGAACCAGTCCCAATTGCCCATATCGGCGATTTTCTGTTTGGCGGCTTTGCCCCCCTCAGAAATCATCTTGTCTTTGCTCAAGAGCGGGAATTGTTCGTCCAGGAAATCAGCAGCCGACTCGCGCTGCGTCGCAGTGGCAACTTCTCTCCAGTCTGCCAGGAAGGGATATTTCTTGAGCTTGCCCGGATCTTCGATCTTGGCGAGAAGCGCTTCATACATGTCTTTGTAATCGCGACTGTCCCTGTCCGGGCGCTGATAGCTAAAACGTGCGTCGCGCAGTACTTGCGCTACCTTCACGTCAGTTTCTTTGTCGATCAAATCAACAATGCTGTTGCGAAACTCTTTGTCGTTGACCGTCTTCAAAGCATGAATTGCTGCGGCTCTGACTCGGGCATCTGTTTCGCCGGCGTCAATTTCCGCGTCACCAATCTTGTATTTTGCTTGCTCTGTCACATGGCGGCGCATCATAGCAACTGAAGCCGGATCGCCTGCGCGCAGCTGAGCCAGACCCAGAAGGGCATTTACTCTTATCTCCGGTGAATAATCTGCGGATTTTGGGGTGTTGACGTCGAGAAATTCCCTGTACCTTTGCGCTAACTGATTGGCGAAGTTATTCGCCTTCGCCTTATCTTTTTCTGCAAAGCTATCTACACAAAGTGGCTTCGCCGCTTCCATGAGAGCAGTGACCTGAGCAACCATTTCCTGCTCGGCAGGGACTTTCAGGGCTTCCACAATCTTTTGACGCAATTCATTGGCAGCACTCGGATCGGCATCATTGAGTTGTTTCATTCGGTCAGGCAGCATGGCGGAAATCATTTGAGTAGCCAGCTTTGGATCGGCTGGATCGAATGAAGCAGCAATCGCACGAGTGATATTCAATTGTGCTGGCGCATCATTTTTGTCGGTCAGCATTGCCAGGGCTAATGCTGCATTGAGTTTCGTTTGACGCTCAGAGGCAGAGCCGGGGTTATTTGATATCGGTTTTTCGAGAGTTGAATTGAAATGCTCGATTACTTTCTTTGCGAAAGTCCCTGTTTCCTTGCCTTGCGATGTTTGCCAAACGCCATTGAGATCGGCAAGAACGGCAGCCGATCGTTTTATGGACTCTTTGGCGGCCTCTTCTTCTCTTTGCGCTTTGGTTGCAGCAGCCGTCCAGTCGGCTTTTTCCTGACCACGAGCGGTTTCTGCCATCTTTGTGGCTATCTTGTTTTCAGCGCTTGCTTTTTCCGCCGCCTGCTCGGCAGCAAACTTTTCTTTGAGCCCATAAAGCAGCGCGGCCGACATTGCGCGCACGTCCGGGTTCTTATCGGATGTTGCCGATGTTTCCAAAGTCTTCATCAGTGCTTCGCTTGAAAGACCGAAGCCGCGACCAAGCAGGGCGGCCTTTTCATCAGGGTTTGTGGTGGCGCCCAGCGCTTCGAATTTCTTGACCCCGTCGACTATAGAGGCAAAGCGGGCGCTCTGCGGATCACATAGAGCCCGCATTTTGTCGGCGTCAGAAGATTTCGGATTGGTGAGAACATCTTGAAGAATTCCGGCATATTGGCGCGGAGTCAACCCGCCCATACGCAGCAATGTGTCGCCCGTGGCAATGCCGCGATTACCCTTTTCTGTGGACTCGAGATCGCGCCGGAGATGGTTGACGCTCTCCTCCATAACCATCTTTTGCTCAATGGGTCGCGCCGGAATATCGACTGTATATGAAGAGCCCGGAGATTCGCCCTGCGGCGGAATGTAAATGGTCCGCTTATAACCGGGTATTTCATCGCTGCGGCTGGCAAGGTCGCTGCTGACGTTGCCGTCAGCGTCTCTTGATAGGTACATCATGGCCATGCGAGCAGCGGCATCCACGTCCTTGTCCTTTTGAGCCAGCATTTTTTCTGCTTCTTCTCTTACAGCTTTTGGAAATTTGGCTCGCTTGGCAGGATCCATGAGGTCATGAACCTGTTCGGCAGTGACTTTGAACGATGGGTCATCACTGGCCTGAGGAAACAGCGATTCCAATTTTTGAATTTCGGCCCCACTGAAACCTGCTTTGGCCATCAGTTCGGCTTTGTATGCTTTTCTTTGCTCATCCGTTGCTTTTGGATCGAGCAGTGCTTTTGTTCTGTCGAAGATTTCTTGAATCTTTGCTTGTGTTTCCGGAGAGCGCCCGTCTTTCATCGTGGCGTTGTAACCGTCGAGCAATTGATGCGCGGCCTTCAAAGCTTCCGGCTTGTTCATGTCGAACGCGCCTTTTTGAGCTATTTGTGTGCCTCTTCCGTCGCCTACCAGGAGGCTGGCATCGCGCAGGTGGTCGTGTTGCTTCGTAAAAATGTCACCGATCTGGTGCGTCAGTTCGCCGCCGATAATAGGCGCAAAGCCTATTTCGGTAGCCTTGAACGTCCAGGCTGTCCCTGTGTGCACCATTGACCTGAACGGAGTCGCCTTGACGATGTCTACGGTTTTAGCTGTGCCTTCGACGAGCGTTTCGCCCTTCACACCCTTGGCCATTGCTTCGTGAATGAATTTGTGCACTTTCTCTGCTGAGCCGAGATTCTCGGCTGCGCGTGCTCCTGAAGCCAGCCTCCAGCCACCGCGTACCATGCCTTGACCGATATCGCCAAGGAAATAAAGACCGCGTGCGGTGTTGACGGCCTGTCCCCAGGTTTCCGAACGCGCACCGGCGTTGTTGAAAACACCTGCTCCGGCGACACCCATACGCGTGAGTCCTTTGGCCATTTCCCAGCGGACTTCGTTTTTCGCCAGCCCGAGTGCGGCATCTTTGGCTGCCACTTTCATTCCTTGAGTAGCAGCGGCAGCTGCTACACGCCCTGCTTTGACGGCGGCTCCCACTTCAATGGTGCCGGAGACCAGCATGGCTGTGTCCATGGCCAGAGTCAGCCCTTTTTCTCCATAGTAGAAGAGGCGTTGGTTGTTTAAAAATGACTCGAGATTTTTCGCTTGAACGAGTTGGATTTTTTCGCCGTCTCGGACGGGCACGAAATCATCCGGCTTGTATTTCTTGGCGTCGATCTTCATGTCTTCGCCGACACGTTTTACGCCGAGAAACCGCGCATTCAGATAGGCCCATGGTGGTGCGTTTTCGGCTCTTACAGTTTGCGTTACTTCTATTTCGCCTGTCGGCAGAACTTTTGTCGTGGCATCGCAGCCGATGAGATTGGCGGGTTGAATGTTTTCACCCGGCTTCTTGACGTACTCTCTGCCGACTATCGCCGCAAACTCGCCTTTGTCGTTGAGTCTGACTTTGCACCCGGAGGGCAATTCTCGATCGCCAAACATAATGATGGCATCAGGGTTTTGCATCGCTTTGCTGTATTCGATAACTGCTTTATCGATCTCTTCGCCGTTGGTTTTTAGCCACTCGCGCATCCGTTCAATTTTTTGCGCATTGGCAGGATGGTCTTGCCGCAAGTCTTCCGGCAGATCGAGAGAAATGTTCTTTATCTTGCCGTTCTTCAGGTAGTAGCGCTCGCTCGGGTCATTGAGTTCGCTGTCGGTAAGTACCTTTTCCTGTCCGTTGTAATCGACTGTGACCTTGGTGCCGGGCGGGAATTTGACTGGAAACTCGCCCCAGCGATTTTGAGTGTCTTTGAAAAGCGCCTGCATCGCTTCGATGTAGTTGCGGGTGCGCAAGCTTAGATCGATCATTTCGCTGGCCGAGGCGCGCCAGGCAGCGGGATCTTTGTCGTGACCTTCCAGCCAGCCTTTTGGCAAACCGTTGTTCTTGATCAGTTTTTCCAGTGCTTCATCTTGTAATTTGTCTTTCGCCGTTTGGATAGTGCCTTGGCTTCTTTCAATCCAGCTGAAGGTGTCGTCGAGTTTTTTCAAATCGGCTTCCGATGGTATCGTCGATGTTCCGATTTTTAGATCTAATTTTTTGTCACCGCCGGCGGTGATGGCTTTGAACAGCTCGGGGCTGATAGATCGTCCGTTCTTGTCCGCCGGCAGCTTCAGCGGGCAACCATCGGGAATAGGCAATTGCATGGCGTCGAGCGTGATAAGAGCGGACGGCACCGCCTTGGCCTCCAGCCAGTCTTTGTATTCTTTGAAGGCTTTGGCTGTCGCCGGTCCGAATACTCCGCGCTCTCTTTCTTTGTTGAGCGCTTCCTGGTCTTTTTGCAGTCCGGTTTTGAATTCGGCAAATTCTTTTTCCGGATTTTCCGTTTTTGGTTGAAAGTCTCTGATTGCCGGCAGGAAACTGGCTAAGGTTGTTTGCAGGCTGCTCGTGCGCATTCTCGCGTCGAAGTCTTGTGGCACGATATCCGCGATCGGCTTTTCTGTCTTGCTTTCCTTCTCTGAGGAAGCAGCAAGTTTGTCGGCGGCGTCCTCATGATTTTGGTTGAGCGGCGATTCGATTTGGTTTTCAGGTTGTTTTTCTGTTTTCTTTGCCGGTTTTACTTCAGGTTCTGGCATTTCCTATACTCCTGGGCAATTCGCCGAATTAAACGAGACGCTGGCTCAGATGCCTGTACTTTGTTGTTGAACGAATTCGAGACTGGCTTGCTCTTTAGCTTTTCGCACAAGCATGCTGATCTCCTCCGCTCCGGTTTCCAGCGTATCCAGTAACATTGCCGCTTCTTTCGCTGCGGGAGCGTGGGTGTTCATGGAGTGTTTTGAAAGTGTGTAGATAACCTTTTCCAGCAATGGGTTTGCTGTGTGGTCTTGAATAACTATGTTGGCGCCGTGCTTTTGTATGATCGCGCGCGCGGCAAGCAGTCGGAGGGCTTCATTCTTGTTCTGGAGCAGATTTGAAAGAGACTCGACGAGAGGACTCGACCAATTGGTGATGGGGTTTGCCTTCACGACCGTCGTGATATCTATGAGTTTGTCGCTGAGATGCAAATCTGACGCGGCAGTCTCGTTAACAATCCGGGCTCGATTTTCGTCATCGGAGACGCAGTCTGGAGCGGTTTCACTCCAAACTTTAAGAGTAGAATTTTCCAGGTCATACAGTGCTTGATCGGCTTTCTGTCTTGTACTCTCGTCCTTGTGTTTGGAAGAAACAGCCAGCAGGAAGGGAAACAAGGCGGGGAAAGGAAGCTCAGTTGAAGCTTCAATGAGTTCGCCGAGAATACGGCAGTCGCTGCCATTTTGCGTCGTCATCTCAAGCTCGAGTTCCAATCCGGAATGAAGACTTTCAGCCAGTTCCTCCAGAGAAGGCGCAGGAAAATAATCGCGTTTCGCGAGCATTATGAGAGTCTGGAGAATTCTATGTTTTAGTGCATGGGAAAGTTTGTAGCCATGAGAGAGATTAATCATCACACTGCGGGCGAA
>JAYRNY010000706.1:0-5141 GCA_041911975.1 bacterium
AAGAGCCAGAAGGCGTGCATTAGAAAACAGATGCTAGGGAGCGTCCTTTTTCTTCTTACGCTCAAGGCGCGTAACGCGGTCATTTAGCTGCTCGTTGGACTTTTCGGAAGCTACCAAGAAAGAAGCTATTCCGTCCACTTTTCGCTCGACTCGATCAAGTCTGGAATTAACCTTGGAAAAGCCAGACTGCATGTCCGCGCGCAGCTCATTTTTCGTCTCACTTATCTCTGCGCGCAGCTCATCTTTCGTCCTGCTTATCTCAGCGCGTAGCTCATCCTTTGTGGACCGTATTTCGAGGCGTATCTCACCCATCTCACCGCGCATAGCGCCCATCTCACCGCGCATTTCACCCATCTCATCGTGCATTGCACCCATCTCATCGTGCATTTGCTGCATCTTGAGGCCTATCTGTCCAACTGTTTTTGATAACACATCTACTGATTGTGCTAAATAGTCCATTTTCTCGTCAGACATGGCGGCGCCTCCTTTCTACCTACACAATAGTTAAGACGAAGGAATCGTGTCAAGGGTTCAATTTGCTCGGATTAAATCGAAAATACTGTGCCGGCGAGCCGCCGGCGCTCCCGGGAGGGGGCATGCAAGGCGCCCCCGCGAACATAGGGCGATGCATGGCATCGCCCCTGCATAAAACGGTCGACGCACGGCCTCGACCCTACATTATATGAAGCGGTTTTTGCGAAGTTCAGTGTCGTGGGCGGTGGCGGTTTCAATAGTTGCGAAATTCGGCTCTTGACCAAGAACAACCTGGCAGTAAGCTTCGTACATTTGAAACGCGGCGACGGCAATCGGGCACTTCGCGCCGCCGGTTCCCATTCCGACGAACGCAACTGATTCTATTTTGGTCCCGCCGTTTTCGTTGGCGTCGCGCATATATGCAGCAATAGCTCGTAAAGCCGCGCGTGTAGCCAGATACGTGTTCACATTAGTGCTGGTTTGTCGAATCGGCACGCGCACCGTTGGCGCCACCACAACCAGTTGTGGTTTATCCATACCGGACTTGATTATTTCAGCAAGACCGACTGGCATTTCACCGGCATACTTGTCCTGAATCATCTTGCGGATGCGGTTTTCCAGCTTGCCCTGACTGACCTTATTGAGGCAATCGCCGAGCCCGCCTTCCATGATTCCGAAGCTGTTCGCCGGAGTGACGATGGCGGTTGAGTCCAACTCCATCACGTCACCCTCGCTTATTTCAACCCTGCCGCCGCGACTGAAGAACTGGTTGAAAGCCTTAACGACTTCAGGATTGGTATCTCGCAAATGAAATGTAAGCGCCATGCGCGACCCCTTTCAACTAATTACTATGCGCCGACTCCGGCTGCAACTTTGTCTTTCTCTCCGTGCCTTTCCGGACATTTCGCGTCTTTGGGCACCATGCGTTTTTCCTTTCCGGCTACCTTGCATTGAGCGCACTCTTCGAGATCCTTCAAACAGCGCGGGCATTTGCCGGTGTCGGGAGTGACAGGGCAATTACAGCCGCAGCAGAGGAGAATTTCCGGCGACTCAAAGATACAGGAGTCAGCGCCCTTCGTGCACATGGTCAGTTTTTCAAGCGCGGCGCCGCAGTAAGGACAAAGGTTTGTCCATATCGATCCGCAGGTCGGGCAGAAGGTTTTGCCAGGCCCATCCTTGCCCTGTTTTATCACCATTGTCTCTGGATCTTGTTTGCCGAGCGTCACGCACCCTGGGCACAGAGACTTCGCCGCTTCGATAACCGTGCCGGGCGGAATAGTCTTCCTCTGCGCAGATTTCTCTTCAACTCCATCAATCACACCACGACATTCCGGACACTTGCGCGATCCTTTGTCGATGATCTGACTGCAAAGAGGGCAAAGCATTTTGCCTTTGACGATAAGTGTCTTGATCCCGTCCAAAGAGCAGTGCGGGCAGAATTGCGTGTCGTCGTCGACGCCGCCGATGTCGTGGCCGCGGTCGCAGACCTTAATAGTGACGCGGTCCGGAGACTTGTATGTAAGCCATTGCAAGTAGGGGTTCGGCTCCGGCACAAATTTGGCATCTGTGTGCATCGGATTGAGTTTGCGATCCGTATTCTTGTAATAGTTTTCGTAGTCGCCGATTGTTCCATACGAAGCCAGCGAATAGAGCGGGTCGTATTGCTTCACCACCACACGCGGCTCGACGTCTGAAAGAACAATGTCTGTAGTGCGGAAGTTGGGGATGAGTTTTTGAACATCACCGACGATGTCTTCCGGCAAGCGCGTGCCGTTCAGCCCGAGGAAGGTCACAGGCTGGCTGGCGGAGCCAATCTGGTGAGTCTGAACGAACCACAAAGGCGTCGAGTGCTGGACCATGAGTTGGAGCAGATTGTCGGCGCCAAAATCCAGGAGCAAACTTCTGCCGTCTGCTGTCGAATATGCAGGCTCTTTCCACTTGCCTGTTGTCGGGTCAATCGTGAAGACCTTCGGCAGGATCTTGGAGCGCACAAATTCGCGCAGATTTGATTCGAGTTTTTCCTTGCGCTGCTGATCGGAAAGCGACTCATCAAGTTGAATCTGCAACAGCTTGTAGCTGAGTTCCATCTCGATCATATTCTTAATCTCGGAAGAGAACGTGGGCACAACAGCCTTCCAGTCGCCTTTGTGCCAGATCTTTTCCAGCAATCCGTCAACGAATTTCTCGACTTCCTTCTTGCCGATCAAGTTCTTGTCTATAAGGATGCGCTCTTGCGTCATGTCGCCGAGATCGGCGACAGTCTGGTCGAAATCGGCTCCCATAGACTCATCCAATGCTTTGATGTTGTCTACAAGACCCTTCACCTTGGCATATTGTTTCTCGAAAGTTTTATTCAAATCTTCGTAGAAGCCGACCATGAGTTTATTCGTGCGCAGAGCTCTGCCTCGACCATCGTAATACTCGGACAGGCGCTCGAGCAGCACTTCCAGTGTGTCGCGCAACACAGGCAATTGAACATCATTGCCAACGCGTTGCAACGAATCTACGGCTTCCTTGACCTGGCGGCAAGGATCTCCTTCGATTTGCGGAACGGATGTGACTTGCTGCATTTTGGACTTGCAGTTAGCCATCAGTTCCTCGAGCCATTCATAGAGGAATACGTATCCACGCTCAGGATCGTCGGCAAAAACCTTGAATGCCTTTTCCATCTCTGCTTTGACTGCTTCAAGCGTACTCTTGCGAGCAGCCAACGCGTGAGACTCGCCTTCAAGCGGGCTGTTGACGTCGACATTCTCGCAGAGTGCTGTATCCACCCACTGTTTCAATTTATTGATGCAGGCAGGCCTGTTGATGCGAAACTCTTCGTGGAATGGACGCGAGAGAAAACGCGCATAGGCCGGGTCCATACTCAGGCTGGTTTTCAGCGTCAGATCGTCTTCGATCTTTGAGAGGTGATCGGCAAAGAATTGTTTTGCCAACGCTTTTTCCGTAATTTCCGGATCGGGTCTGAGCAAGAAATCGATTGCCGCATTACAAACGCGCGACTCGATCATTTTTTCGAAATGACCAATAGGCGGTACCTTGACCGACGACACTCCGACTGCCGAGTAGGACTTGTGGAAGGTGCGGTCTTCGACCGTTTCCGGCTCGGCTATAGAGGTAAAGATATTGCTCAGGATCGACTCGCTGCGTTCTGTCAAAGGAGACAGGACATCGGTAACGATCGTTTCCGACATATACTGCGCGACTCTGTCGTCCACAGCCACAGGTTTATCTCCTGAAACTTGACGTTGCGAGATAACGGCACCACGACGGTTTTTGTTGCTGAAAAGGAAGGTGAAATCAAACGGGGTTACGTCGCCGGAGAAGTCGACAAACGTGTGATCCTTTCCGCGAATTTTGTACGCGCGCTTGTTGCTATTCAAAAGATAATCAAGCTCGCGCAATGCGGCATACGCATTGGCGTAAATGCGCTTGATGTGGGCGTTCTCCACAACAGGCTCATAAACTTCCGGCATAACCAGCATGCCGATGAACCTTCTTGTCGATGGGTCGACACCACAAATTTTGCGCAGCATATAGGCTACGTCCAGGAACATGCCACTGCCCGTGCCACCGCAAAGCGAGCAGATGATATAGACGAACTGCAGGTTCTGATCCACATCAAAGCCGGGATACTCTTCCCAGGCAGCCGGATCTGAGACATCGTGCGCGGCTTGCTGCAGCCAGCGGTATGTCGTGTGCAGGTTGTCGCCTTTGTACAAACCAATCTTGCCGAACATACGCACCTGTCCGGAACCGCGTGCAGCCTTCGGAAAGTCCACTTTCAACTCCGGGTCCGGATACCAGTCGAGAATGTGCTTGTTTTCCGGCGCGTGCAGATTGCTTATCACCTGCGGCGTATCGCTCTGGTCGATGACACGCATCTCGGTATTGCCAAGATTGATGAATTCGCCGGTCGTCTGACTGATAACTGGCGGATTATTGACGCCGGCACTGTCGGTGTCTATCGACAACATCCGAATCCAGGGCAGTTCTTCGACGCCGTAAGTATCAAAAATGCGTCTCTTCAGGTGCGTCAGCGCCCGTTTTCCAGTACCACCGAGACCTACAACCAGCGATGGGATTGTTCTAATTGCCATGACTTTCTAGTCCTCTAAAGTTTGCCTTTTGCTGACGACCACCGGACCAACCAACTTAAATCAAACAAAAACTAGCCACGTACACGCCCTGAGCGCCTCGCCTCAGGTTGTGCGCCGCGAATCAAATCACATCAGTGCTTCGACAGCAGAAAATTTCCTACCAGTGCAACAAGCGCAATGCCGCCGGCTGCCATGCTGGAGGCATTCGCCACCCGGGTCGCCTTCTCCGGCAACCAGCGGTTGAATTTCACGAGAATTGTATAAATACCGAATCTGAGAGCAACAGCGATGAGAATACTCACTATAGCGAGAATGCCATACCACCACGTTGTGTCCATGCTCTTTTTCGTCCTTCCCCTTGTCAGGCTTATTGGTTTTTCTCTTCTAATTACTAGGCATTAGCCCGCTCGGGAAAATTCCTAAACGCATAAATGCAACTCTTAAGAATCAAACAAGAATTGGCGCCGGTATTGGCTTTACGGTCGCCAGCCCCTGCCAATTTGTAGGGGCGGCAGTCGCCCTGAAGGTGCTCACGCTTCCTTCGATTTGTAGGGGCGGCATTCT
>JAYRNY010000707.1:0-9736 GCA_041911975.1 bacterium
ACATCGCCGCCCTGGCAATTCCTTCGCGAACAAGCTTTTCTCGCACACCAGTATTCTGAACCTTATTCAATGCTTTGATGAGGTCGGCAGGATCGGTGTCATCAACATACAGAGCCGCATCTCCAGCCACTTCCGGAATCGATGCGTTGGCGCAAGTAATGACGGGACATCCCGCTGCCATCGCCTCTAAAATCGGCAGGCCGAATCCTTCATATTTGGACGGAAACACAAGACACAAAGCACCGCAATAGAGAGTATTCAATTCCTCATCGGTCACGGTCGGCATTCTTATCACACTGCCTCCAAGCCGCTCGGCGAAATCGTTCTTCTCCTCAGGCTCGGCGCCGCAGCGAACAATTGAATAGCGCTCTTTATCAGGCAAAAGAGAAAATGCCTTATAAAACAGTTGAGTATTCTTGTGCTCGCCTCTGCTGCCCACGATAAGAAAATAAGGCTTATCGATGCCGTGCATCTTCTTAAACTCATCCAGGTGCCGAGCATCAACCGGACGGAAGGCGCGGCTGACGCCGTTGTGTGCAACACAACTGGGTCGCTTGCTCGAGAATGGATAAATCTTCAGCAGATCTGAGTGAGTATAGTTTGAAACTGCGATGTAAGCCGAGGCATGGTAAGTACAGTAGCGCTTCTCGCGAAGCCAGGTCGGATCGTGCCCAAACAACTCCGGAATCGTATCGTGAACCATCACAACACTGGCTGTTTCGAGGGGCGTTGTGAGATGCGTCGACAGGAAAAGATCCGCGCCCTGTTGCCGACAAGCCTCTTCCAGCAAGAATGTCTCTGCCGCAGCGCTTCTCGAATAGTAGGGCTTGAAGGGAACGTATGAACCAATGCCGTCGAACTTCGGCACCATGCCATCGCGGTCGAGTATCACCAGCGACTGACCGAACGGAGTACCAGACCATTCCTGCAAAAGCGAGGACCAGACTCGGGCGATGCCGCTTTGATCGCCAAACTGAAAGAAAACACCGTCGAGCACAATCTTAGGTGCCCGAGAGGATGTGCGGCCCAGGAGTTTTTCGGCGAAATTCACGAATGCGGCTCGCTTTTAGAGCCGTAAAAGGGCGGCTCTTGGCGCACTGAGATTAACACAGAATCAGGCAATATCCTCAGAGATGCCATTTCCGCTCATCGCCTTTAAATATTTCTCAGTGCCGGACAGGCAAATCTGTAAAGCGGCTTCACCTTTGATATCTTATTTGCCATGTTGACAATAATGAAACAACTGCGCGAGCGCATAATCGCCCCTATCGTGCACAGGATAGGCGAATTGGAAGCTGACAATACAGCTTACCTGTCTTCGCACCTGGACGGCATTGAAGCAAATCTTCTGGCACGGCTTGCCGATTCGGAGGGCAAAACACGCACTCTCATCGAGCGCACACGCCAGGAAATGCAAGATCGCAGCTCGCTTCAACTGAAATCCTTCGTATTCGAAGGGACATGCATAAAGGATTTGCGCGCCGAAACCTCCGAAGGCAGCTTCTTTTTTGACGTAAGAGACGACATTGTCGGATGGGTTCTCGCCCGGGAGCCATGGGAACCTTCTCAAACAGCCTGGATCAAGAGTCAATTGAGAGCCGGCGATTTCGCCGTCGACGTCGGAGCAAACCTCGGTTGGTTCACTGTCGTTATGGCTCGATTGGTTGGAAGTACAGGCAGCGTTGCCTCCTTCGAACCGGAGCCGCGTAATTTCGAATTGCTCAGGCGCAATGTTGAAGAAAACAATGTTGCAGGCGTTTGCAATCTTTTTCAAACTGCACTTTCCAATAAAGCCGGCAATTGCACGCTGGAAAAATCGCACAATAATTTCGGCGATCACCGTATCCGTTTGAGAGCACCAGGTGAATTTGCCGATAATTACTTTGGAGAAGAGGACAGAGAAGAAGTTACAGTGCCGGCAATTTCTTTGGATGACAAACTCGAACAGGCAGGTTTGAGCGATAAGAAAGTGCGCCTGTTGAAAATGGATGCACAGGGCTCTGAAGTATTGATTATGCAAGGCGCGCAAAAGACACTTGCGAAATGCGAATTCATGATCACCGAGTACTGGCCCTACGGTATGGAACGGCTGGGAGCCTCGGCGGAAGATTTCTATAATTGCGTCAAAAATGAATTTTCCGAATTCAGCCGATGCCAATACGGAGAATGGCAGTTCAAGCCAATCGCCCAACTACGCGAGGAGCTTTCGCGTCCCGCCGAAAATGCATGGGGCGACATTACCTACGTGTTTAGAAAGTAGGACGTTAGCCATGTCATCTGCGCGTCCTTTGGAAATTCTCTACTACACGCCTTACTTTCGCGAGACTATAAGCGATGCCATCGGATTTGCTCCGAGACTGGCCGAGGATTTATGCGTAATTTCGCACGATCACAGCCGACTCAATGAAGCTGATGCGGTTGTCTTTCACATACCAAACTTCAAAGAGTTTCCGTCACACAAAAGACCAGGTCAGCTTTGGGTGGCAATGTCCATGGAGTCCGATGTAAATTACCCATTGCAGACGGATCCTGCTTTCTTGAAGAATTTCGATTTGTGCATGAACTACCGACTGAGCTCGGATGTGCCCATGCTCTATTTCCATACCGAGCAAATTGCTCAATTGGTGAACACTCCAAAGGAGAAAACAAAGTCAGCACCTGCGGTTTATTTCGCATCGCACAATCTGGCCAGGAACAACCGCTACGAGCTGGTCGGCGAATTGATGCAGCACATGCAGGTTGACTCGTATGGAAAGTCGCAGAACAACTGTACAGTCGAGATTGACACAGGACGCCAGACGAAGCTGGATACAATCGGCAGTTATCAGTTTTACCTCGCTTTTGAGAACTCCTGCTGCATCGACTATGTAAGCGAGAAGATGTTCGACGGCCTGATCGCCGGGACGGTTCCGGTCTATCTCGGGGCTCCGAATATAGATCAGTATTTGCCGGGGGACAATTGCATCATCAATGCTTCCGACTATGCAAGCGGTGCCGATCTGGCCAAACATCTGATTTCACTTTCACAGGACAAGGAAGCCTACGAGAGCTACCTGACCTGGAAGAAACTCCCGCTCAAGGAAAGCTTTCTCGACCTGGTGAAGATTGAAGAAACGCCTCCACTCAGGCGCCTTTGTGCGAAGATAGTCGAACATCCGCTCTTCAATAAAGAAGCTGAAGGCTCTTTCAGTCGCACCCCGACAGGATTCACGGCAACGATCAAAAACTGGGCTAAACGCTGGATGCCTGTTTAGGGCTGCCTAACGATCGGCGTGTATAATTTCCAGATGCGGCAGAGCCCAGCACTGCAAATTCATATCCGAAGCCAGTATCCCCAAGCCTTCCGTCTCCACTTCGCCCTCTTCGTTGGGTAAGGAAATATCATCGCGAACGCGAATCTTATTGTTGCGCTTTCCGTACAGAAATGGCGGAAATACGAGACCATCGCGATGGCAGTCAGCGCGAATCAGCAACATGGTTCCGCCTACCGCATCAATAGGCGTGATCTCTCCTTCCGGACGAAGGTCGTGCATATACAGGCGCCCTCGGTCGCGCCAGGCATTCAAATCAAAGCTGGGCCCACAGTACTTCTTGACACAATGCGGCTGAACAATATCTTTGTTGTAGGACAAAAGTCTCTCAATAATGTCGGCTGGATACTCGATCACATCAGAATCCAACCACAGAACCCAGTCTTCATCATCAAGAGCATGAAAGAGCAAATGATTTCTGCTGCGCGCCAGAATTGTCCTTCGCTGCAGTTGAATGCGCGGCTCCCAGCGGGGAGTATCGGCGGGAATATGATAATCGAAATCTTTTTTCCATATTCGAATACTTCGAAAGTGCAAGCTATTTTCTTCGCAATGCTTTCGAAAGACTTCAAAAGTATCGTCCGTGCTGTCACTTTCCAGTATGCCGACGGAAAGCAAATGAGCAGGATATGAGAGAGTTCGCAGGCGAGAGAAATATCCATCAGCATCCTGAACGGCATCTTTGACGGGAGTCAAAATCAAAACTCTGGGAAGATTGTTTTCATTTCCCCGGACAATTTGCGGAGCAGGAGATTGTCTTTCCATGCTTTCCAGCATGATGGTCGCATCTCTGTGCACTTCACTCTCATCACGATTCAAACACGCCCTGAGCGCGCGAAATGAAGCTTGTCCAAGCGGACGCACTTCTTGAAAGCGGAATTGCCCGAGCAATTGATAAGCCATTAGAAGGTTGTGCCAATCTGCTCCCAGGACAGCCGTCAAATCCTTACCGCCGGCAAGCAATGCACTTGCCGCCGCGGAGCGGACTTCTCGATTGCAATCCTCGAGCGCTCGGACCAGCTCAGTCTGGAACGCAGATGCGTCAATTCTACCCAGGGCAGTCAGAACCCAGTTGCGAATGTCTTTGTCCTCACTGCCCATCCAGTACAGAAGCCGCTGCCCCAGTTGGACATCCCCTACTGCACCCCAGACAGCGAGCGCGGCTTGCAGCAGATTTTTTTCAGGACGATGCAACAAGGGCGGGACAACTCCGCGACTGCCGGCGTCAGGCAGCACGAACTCAGTCCGCAATGCGCGCTCTTTCACTCCCAACCACTGGCCCTGATTGATGCTCCTGCCGTGAGGGTGCCACTCAGATCCGTATGAATAAGGCGCCATCAGCAGATAATAAGGCTTGCCCAGCGCATAGGCCAGATGCATCATCCAGCCCTCCACCGCTACGATCAGATCCGACCAGCTTGCGAAATACTTGATCCAGCGCATGCTCTCGTGAGAATTTGCAGCATCCGCCAATGGTGCAGCTATGGTGTGGCGTTTCAAGCCAAAAGGCAAATCACTTATCAGCGTTTTTATCTCCGCAGGACCGCCCCATCCATCACCATTCGGAACCAGTACCAGATTGAAGCCACTCTCGACCAGCTGCGCCATAATCTGATGAAGCCGCTCATAAGTGCTCTTCTGAAATCCTTTCAGCGACGACTGACCGCCAAAAACATTGAGAATGGCAACTGGGCGTTTTTCTCCGTTACAACGCTCGCTCAGTTCACCCAACAGGCTCTGCCATCTCTGATTGGCGGCCGGCTCAGGCAAGGCTGAAAGCAGCCACCCAGCTCCGGACTCTTGCTCGCCGAATCGCAGGGGCAACCCCAATTCTGTAATCAGTCGCATGGAAGTCTCATAAGAAAGCGGCAGGCGCCGCTCTTTCAAGTGCCACTTTTCAGCGTACTGCTGTCCATTGAGCAGCACCGACTCTATAACGTAGTGATTGAGGTCTTTGCGAGCCCAGATATAAAACGGCGGAATATTTCCTTCCAAATGCTTCTTGAGCTCAATCTCAACGGCACAGTTGTAGCTGTTGCTCGGCAAGTATGGTTCGAAGAAATCGATAATTCCATGCCAATGCCTGGTCAACTCCTCACTGAAAAGTTGCGTATCCTTAATCGGCAGAGCGCGCACGCGCGGGTGATCGTAAAGGAACTGACGATCTGTGAAAAGCGTAATGCTGGCTTGCGGGCAGCCGTCAAGAATCGCCTGCAAAAGCGCATTGCAGCGAATCAGTTCGTCACCCAATCCGTCGACGATATTATGCACAACAAGTAATTGACTATCGCCCTTCAAAAGCTCCGGCAGCGCTGTGCCCGATTGAGTCTGCGTATAGCAATTTTTGCCAGCACGAAACAAGTGCCGCTCCTGCCACACCATATATGGTGCCGACTCGCCGGAAAGAGCATCAATGAACGGCAGTAGCTTCGCGTCAAGCTCTTCAGGAAACCAGTCGGAGATGTACTGCAGCAACGCCAATACATCGGAATCATCGGCAATCCCCGCGGTTTCCGTGCACAAACCTTTCAACCAAACGACGACTTCTTGCCGGCGCTCGCAGTGCAGCATCAGCACAGCAAGCGCGGGCCATGCGAGAGCTAGTTCGCTGCACTGACGGCAGCGCTCCAGAATCGAGATCGAAAAAGCACCGGATACTGCGGGCGCGACAAGCAGCGCGGCAGCAATCGAAGCCAGTGCCTTGCAGCGCGAGTCTTCACGAGCCAGAGCCACTTCCATGGCATTCAGGCTCCTCCTGCTGACGCCGTCAGGATGCTCGAGAACGGCTGCCGGCGTGCTCAATTCTTCGTGGAAATATGCTAATAAGCGTGAGAGTAATGCGCCCCACTTCATGAAAGACACTTCATTCACAGGGTTCAGAAACCTGGCGAGTCTACATTGAATTAGCGGTACAGTCAACTTTGCATGTGGCTAACTCCGCTTTGTAGACCCATTCGTGAAAGCTATGGGATAATTGCCAAACCAGCAAGAGACAGCCGAATGGAAGCGGGCACGAGCGTCGAGCCTATCGATCTCAGCAATGAGTGGAAATTTCATGCCTTCGAAAATGTGGACAGCTGCCCACTGTGCAACTCTCCTTCGTTCAAATTTTGTTTAGAACCTGATATCTGGCGCTGCAAACAATGCCAGGTCATGTTTCGCACGCCCAGACCCACTCAAAAGGAAATAATTCGCTCTTACGAATCAGGCTTGACCTATGCCCGGTGGCAACAAGAAATTGAGATTCGAGAGATACTGTGGAGAGAAAGAGTGGGCATGGTGACAAGACACAAAGAAGGCGGTCGCCTTCTGGACATCGGCACCGGCGACGGATTTTTTCTCAGCATGCTGGGTACCAAATACGATATCAGCGCAACTGAAATCAGCGAAGCCGGCGCCGTGTATGCCAGACAAAGAGGCTTTGCGCCTCGCATTGGCGATTTTGCCACTCTTGACTATGAATGCAATTCTTTCGACATTGTCACCCTCTGGCACGTGCTGGAACACGTTTTGCAGCCAGGCGTTCTCTTGAAAAAAATCCATTGTGTTCTGAAAGCGCAAGGCATTCTTGCGCTAGCCGTGCCAAACGAGCGACACAGCCTGATTTTTAACACCGGCAAGAAATTGCCCCTTGGGAAACTTGAGTACGGGCAGGAGATTCACGTCACTCATTTTGTGCCGGGAGTATTAAAAAATATCCTGAAAAAAAATGGATTCGACTTGCTCGAATTCGGCGTCGATGACGTCCACGTCGAACGCCCGTTCAAGACAAAGCTCCTATTTCATGGCAGCAAATTGCTCAACAAAACCATTGGCTGGCATTGCGACAAAGCCATGTATTTCATTGTTCGCAAGAAATCTTGACGACTCAAAATTAAAGCATAGACTAACCAGGCGTCAAATCAATGCAGCCACTGCCTTTTTGCTCGGGCAGGAACTTCCGAGTAACCAGGGAACCCAAACATAACCGTAACAGGCGATTCCCGGTTCTGCTACCATTCGTTCTGCACTCGATATGAGCTAAATCAGGGGAATACAATGAGCAGATTGTTCGAACCCGTAAAAATTCGCGAAACCCAGTTTCGCAACCGCACGGTGGTATCGCCCATGTGCATGTACACAGCGGTGGACGGCAAGCACACGGACTTTCATTTTGTCCATCTTGGACGATTTGCTCTGGGCGGAGCCGGATTGGTATTTGTCGAAGCAACAGGCGTGTCTCCGGAAGGGCGAATCACGTACGGTGACTCGGGTCTCTACAAAGACGAGCAGATGGAACCGCTCAGGAGAATCGTTGCATTTCTAAAACAACACGGCGCCACACCCGGGATTCAGTTGGCTCATGCCGGGCGCAAAGCCAGCTGCCAGCGCCCCTGGGAAGGCGACGGGCCGATTACCGAAGCCAATCAGAAGCCTGGCGAACCTGCCTGGCAAACCTACTCCCCAAGCGCCGTTGCGTGGGGTGAAGGCTGGCATACTCCCAAAGAAATGGACGAAGCAGATATGGAGAAAGTGCGCAAGGATTTTCTCGCTGCTGCAAAACGCGCCAACGAATGCGGTTTTGATGTGCTCGAAATGCACAATGCCCACGGCTATCTTTTGCAATCGTTTCTCTCACCGATTGCCAATCAGAGAAAAGATGAGTACGGCGGCTCGCTGGAAAACCGCATGCGTTTTCCGCTTTCGGTCGCCAAATTGTTGCGCGATTTTTGGCCGCAAGACAAACCGATGTTTGTACGCATTTCTTCAATCGACGGAATCGAAGGCGGATTCACCATTGAAGAAGCTGTGCAATACGCCAGAGAATTGAAGAAACTCGGTGTTGATGTAATCGATTGCTCGTCGGGCGGGCAGCCCGGCAAGATGCAACTGCGATCCGCCCTTGGCTATCAAGTTCCTTTTGCACGTCAGATCAAACTGGAAGCCGACATTCAAACAATGGCTGTCGGTTTTATCATAGACGCGCATCAGGCAAACGAAATCGTCACCAGCGGCAGTGCGGATTTTGTAGCGCTGGCTCGTGAATCACTCAACAATCCAGACTGGTTCTTCCACGCAGAGCAGGAGCTGGGTCAGGCTCCCGAAGGTGATCCTTACTCCGATTGGCCGGTGCAGTACGGCTTCTGGCTGGGCAAGCGAAAACACACCCTCGACCGGCTGAATGCTGCGGTCCACTCGTGAACGGAACAGGTCGCGTCGATTTACGTCAAAACAAGCATGACGCAGTTCAGCTTCGTGCTAGTTTAAAACCATGAATCTACCGTCAAAGTTAAAAATGATCGTGGCATACCCGCTCATGGTTGCCTTGATGGGCTCGCCGATTTTCCTTACCGCCTGGACTTTGAATTACTGGCAAGCATGGGTCTTTATTGCGGTTTTTGCAGCCTCATCGACCATCCACGGCCTGATTTTGCTGAAATACGCACCAGACGTTTTGGCTCGCCGAATGAAAGCCGGACCGACAGCTGAGACGCGCCCAGTTCAGCGCGTCATCATGACTTTGATCACGGCATCATTTTTCCTATTTCTCGCTTTGTGCGGACTCGATCACCGGCTCGGGTGGTCGCACGTTCCTGCCGCAGCAGTGATTTTCGGCGATTTATTGATTGCCTTCAGCTTTGTAATTTTCACTAAAGTTTGTCTCGAAAATCATTTTGCTTCAGCAACCATTGAGTTGCACGAAGGGCAAAACGTCGTGGACACAGGCATGTACGGCGTGGTTCGCCATCCTATGTACGCGGGGGCCTTGCTCCTTTTGCTCGGAATTCCACTATCTTTAGGATCGGTCTGGTCCATTGCTTTTATCATAGTTGCCGTCAGCGTGCTGATCTGGCGCATAGTAGACGAAGAAAAGTTTCTCCTCTCGCATTTGAAAGGCTATGCAGAGTACTGCCAGAAGGTCAAATACCGGCTAATTCCTGGGTTGTATTGACTTCAAGGATGGCATTCTATGCACCCCTACGACAGAAAAACCGCATTCAGCTGTCCCTAAAGTACATGCTGTTTTTCACGGTTTTTTGTCGGTGCCAAAGAACTGAAAACTTCCGGCGATTTTTCTATTTACGAGTGACTGTGTCGACTGCTTCTTTCACTCTGTCGTAGTAGTCTTGCACTACTGCCGGCGGTTTTGGCGGGCGCTTGAAGCCTTCGCCAGTGCCCATCGGATTGTGAATGCGTTGAGATTCGCGATAGGCATCCTCATACTCTTTCATCTGCCGATCGAGACGCTCGCGATCGTGTGGAGACATTTCAGAGCGAATTTGTTCGGTGATTTTCTTCTCCATTGCCGTGACTCGGCGGCTGACTTCATCATGCATTGGCAAGTTCGGCATTTCCGGCGGCGGTCCGGGATTGATAGTTGCTTGTGTGGCCCAGGAGATCCACTTGCGATTGTAGTCCTCGAGCTGCTCCTGCTCAGATTTGTA
>JAYRNY010000708.1:0-3920 GCA_041911975.1 bacterium
AAGTACGGAATCTAACATAGCCGCTTTGTCTTTCTCTTTTCTGAGATTGACGAAAAGTGTTTCTTTCAGCGCGTGCTCCGTTTGTTTTTCAATTACCAAAATCACGCTGTCTATTTTTTCGCCAGATTGCAGCGGGAAGACTCCGGTGCCGGCTTCGATTGCAATAGTCGGATGGAATCCATCAATCAAATGGCGGCGGAACTCTTTCGAACTTGGCAGATAGAGGAGAGATGACTGGGTGATAAGGCCTAATCGCCCGTCATCTTTTAGTAGTTCCAAGCAACGTCTCGTGAATGCGACTGCGATGTCGTGACTTTCCTCCGGGTAGTGCTCTCGCAAGAGTTGCTTCAGCTCCCTGCTCAGAAGCTTTCTGCCGATGTAGGGCGGGTTTGTAAGAACGGCGGAGTAACGGCGGGAAAGTGGGTGGTTTTGCGCTGAGTCAAAGCTTCTGTCCAAAGTTCCAAGAATCGCACGATTGTCGCCAGCGTTCTCATTCAACAATCGCAGACCGGAAAATGGGAACAGCAGTGGTTTCTTCAAACGCAAGCAGCGAACGGTCAGGGCCAAACTGCTGATGAAAATGCCATGCGGATCGATGTCAACTCCGCACAAAGCAGAATCAGCTATGTGGGTGACCGCTTTCGACTCCGACATGCCGTCGGCAGTGAGCAGCTCAATCAACTTGTCGAATGCAGGCAAGAGAAAGTTGCCCGCACCACATGCAGGATCGATGACACTCAGTTCGCGAGGATGCTGCCCATTCGGATTCCGCCCGCCTGGCAAAGTGTGTGCAATCAGCGTGTCCACGACCCAGTCTGGGGTGTAGAGCTGAGTAAAGGAAATCAACGCTTCCGCGTTCATGTCTTTGTTCGATGATTGAACGGTCTTGAGCGCACCTTTTCTGCGTAGTTGCGAGCACAATTGATAAGCGTGACCGATTACGGTTTCGCGACTGAAGAGATGCATGTTCTTTGTCGCTTTGAAAAACTGTTTGAACGCCGGCATTTGCTCGGCGGTCAATGAAAGCGGCGCCGGCATTATGCTGCGGACCGCGGCTGGTGCGGCCTCACTGGCTCTCTCGTACAGAGCCATGGAAAGAGCGGAAAGTTCGGCATGACTGAGTGCGGGCAAATCGCTATTCGTTTGCGCGCCTAGAAGTTTCAATCCACTGGCGCCGGATTTTTTCTGATTGAGTGCTAGAACGTTTAGCGAAACAACCGATACAATCGTCGACAGAAAGGCAGGATCGAGAACCTGTGCGGCATCCCGTGCCTGCTTGCCTCCGGCTGCCTTGATCAGGCGCTTGAGCTCAAGCAATTGCGTATGCTCTTGTGATTTCAATTTCTTGCAGTGAAGGTAGGTACTGTGTGTGCTGGTCCGTTAACGCTTTCTCTAAACATGACCGGCTCTCTCATGATGATTTGTTTTCGATAGCACCGAAGCGCACATTCTATCTGAAAATGCTGGTGATTGGGATTAAAGATTTGGTATTGGTGGCGGGCGCAAAAACCTTACCCTGATGGGCTTTTGGTGGGTGTAGTGGTTGTTCAATTTCTCTTTTTTCTGATTGTTAGATTTTCTCGACAAAACCAAACAAAAATTTTGTTGGTTTTGATCGAGAAAATCTAACAACAAACTTGAAAAAGGAATCGCACCCCTGTCACAGCCTGGATTTTCCTGAAAATTGAACTTTTTGAGTGCTCGATACGTATTTATAGATACTTGCACCATGAGGAAACAGAGAGTGTCGACTGCTGCTTATATTCGTGCCTATATCAACCGGCTGCCGTCCGGGCAGATCTTTTCAACCCGAGAAGTTCTGCACTTCGGCTCGCGAGCTTCGGTCGATCAGAGCATGTACAGGCTTGTGAATGATGCACAGATTTTTCGGCTGGCCTGGGGCTTGTTCGTAAAGCTCGAATATGGCATGAAAATTCCATCGATAAGAGAGATCGCTGAAGCAAAAGCTAAAGCCTTCAGCAAAGAGATATACGATCACGGGCTAGACACAGCGCATGCACTTGGTATTGCAAAGAAGCCGAATAACAGGACGACTTTCTACGTGCCCGGCTCTGCAACCAGTTCATTCATGAGTCTGCCTCAAGGGCAGCGTGTATTTTTCAA
Source organism: bacterium (assembly GCA_041911975.1). Lineage (GTDB taxonomy): Bacteria > Cyanobacteriota > Vampirovibrionia > Obscuribacterales > Obscuribacteraceae > QKMZ01. The sequence continues at coordinate 2,125 of JAYRNY010000708.1, forward strand.
AGCTACCGCAGCCAGGCGTGTTTTCGAGCAGAACAGCCGCATCGGCAAAGTAATAAGAGCGCTCTGGCAGCTAGGGGGAGATAATCTCAACGGCTCCGTTCTGAGAAAGGCGACAATCAACCTCAACCGTGATGAGATACGTGCTCTGCGCCATGCGGCATTTCGCGTTCCCTATTGGTTGGCTCGTTTCACCAATTATGCAATCAGTCCGCAAGGTCAGATCATCACCTGATTATCTGGCAGTGACGAGCGATTGGAAATCAAGCTTGCGTTCCAGCTGCGCACTTTGTCTGGCGTGCTCGATAATGCTGATGGTTCTAACGGCTTGCTCCGGATTTACTGGGGGAGCTGATTTGTTTACGATCGCATCGCGAACGGCACCATAGAAGTACTCATAATTGCCCTTCTCGCTGACCAGAATTTCGCTCTTTACTTTGCCGTTTTTTTCCAAAGCCAGCTTTCCGGAAAAGCTGACGTCCTCTAGTCCCCACTTGCGATCACCGGGCTTGATGCCCTTTTTGAGCGCGTCCTCTTGCGGGTCGAGACCATATTTTTCATAACCGCCGTTCATTGCCAGCACGCGAAAGCGCGGACCGGGAATTGCCGATGCAATGTTGGCATAAAGATGCGCGCGCACTCCTCCGGCGAATTCCAGCGCAATAAAGACATCGTCATCTGCACGAACGCCTGCCCTGCGCTTGTCCAGCTCGCAATACACTGTATTGGGCGTTCCAAAAAGCAAGCAGGCTTGATCGATCAGGTGGCTTCCCAGATCGAAGAGCAATCCGCCGCCTTCATCAGGTCCTGTATTTTCTCGCCACTTCTTCGCATCGAGCTGTGGGCGAAATCTCTCAAAGCGAGATTCAAAACGCACAACGTCGGAGAGAATCCCGTCCTTGAGCAGTTTTTGTATCGTCAAAAAGTCATTGTCCCAACGGCGGTTTTGAAACACAGTAAGCAATTTCTCTTGCTTGTTTGCTATGTCGATGACTTCACGGCATTCGCGGCTGCTCACCGCAAAAGGTTTGTCCACGACCACAGCTTTTCTTGCTTCCAATGCAGCTTTTGCCTGGGGCGCGTGCCATTTGTTGGGCGAAGCAATTACAACAAGATCGAATTTATCCGCGTGCGATTTAAGTGCAGCGTCAAACGAGTCGACAACCGTCGCGTTTTGAAATTCATCAGCAGCCTTTCTCTTGCGATCGGCGTTGCCGGTGGTGATTACCGTCACTTCGAGCCCCGCTGTAGCCTTCAGTAGCGGTGCATGCAATATCGCTCCGGACGCGCCATAACCAACCAGTGCAACTCCTATGGGCTTGTCTGACATGTCAATTTCCTTTCTCGCTTGTGGTTGATTGCGGAGCCGGCACCGGGCTTACTTCTGGAACAGTAGTGTACGGGTTATTGGGATTGGCAGTATTAGAATCCAAAACCGGCGCTGGTTCCGGCGCTGACGAGTTGACATCAGGACTTACAGGTTCCGTTTGCGACACCGTCGTCTCCGGCGGCGCCACCTTCTCTGCCGTTGCTGGCGTCACCAAGCCGGGCGGTGTGCCGCGCTGATTGAGACTGTGCTGTAAGGAGGCAATCAGCTTGTTCATGCCGGCCGATTTGTTTGCCGGAACTCTAAGCGTCCTGGCTCTCTTTAGCGCAGCCAGTGCTCTTTTGTATTCATGCTCCTGGGTCAAAATAAGACCAAGGTTGTACCAGGGTCCCCACTGGTTGGGCGCCATCTGGGTGGCCATCTCAGTTGTTGACTCAGCCTTTTCCAGGTTTCCGGAATTACGCAGAACGGC
>JAYRNY010000709.1:0-2276 GCA_041911975.1 bacterium
CTACCTCTACGTGATGCCGACGCCGGACTGGCTGTCGGTGGCGATCGTGCTGACTTGCGCTGTGCTTACTTTCGTCCCCACCCGTTACCTCTACCCTTCGCAGGGCGGCAGGCTGAACATGGTGACGAACGTGCTGGGCGCCGTCTGGGCAATCAATCTTGTCTGGCTCGTCGCCCTTATGCCGACTGATGTGCGCCCCGGTGCCGAGACGTGGAACGTGGCAGCGCTCTCGCTGTTCTTCCCCATCTGGTACATGGTGGCATCCTTCACTGTGGACATCAAAGTCCGCCTCACTGCAAAACGAAAGTTCGATGCGGCTTGCTTCGACATGGACGGCACGCTGGACGACAGCGAGCCCATCCATTGTCTAGCCTATCGCAAGGTGCTGGAGCGCTTCGGCAAGCAGTTGTCCGACGAAGACTACAACCGGCAATTCACCGGCGCTACCGACAACTTGATCGCCACGACACTGATTACGCAGCACAAGTTGCCACTCTCCGTCGATGCGTTTCTCGAGGAGAAGGAAACTTTATTCCTCGGGCTCATAGAAGGACATGCCGTCGCTCTGCCAGGCGTCATCAAAACGCTGGAGGCTTTGCGCGCCAGAGGTGTCCGGCTGGCAGTGGCGTCATCAGCCAGTCTTGTCGCCATCGAGAAGGTTCTCGGCGCTCTCAAGATCCGCCACTACTTCGAGGTGATTGCCTCGGGCGAAGAGGTGGAAAATTCCAAACCCGCTCCCGATGTGTTCTTGCTTGCCGCTCGGCGCCTCGGTGTTTCACCTTTGCGCTGCCTGGCTTTCGAGGACAGTGAGAACGGCACGCGAGCGGCAGCGGCCGCCGGCATGTACTGCATCGCCATTCCCTGTGAGTCGACTCGCGGGCAGGATCACTCCGCCGCCAGGATGGAGCTGACCAGCATGGAAGACTTCGATGCCGAGGCCGTGTTGAACGGCTAGAACTCTTTCTGAGGAATGCCGGTCGCAGTGAAAACCGCTACCGCTTCCTCACGAAAGCCCCTTCTAAAAACAGGTATTCACCTGCATAAAATCAGGAAGGAGTTCCTATGGAACTACTGAATCCTCTGAGCAACCCGGTGTTCTTGCCTGTGGCATTGAGCGCCGCCGGACTTCTGACGCTGTTTCTGGCCTGGACCCTTTATGCCGAACGCAACAATCTGAGCCGGTTGATGCAAACCTCGCTCTTCCCGCGCTGGTTGAGTTCGGCTATTCTGGCGCCGATAGTCGTCCTGTCGGTTTTCTCGGGACCACTGACGCTGACACTGATGGTGACCGTGATGGCGCTTATCAGTGTATGGGAATTCGGCGGCATGCTGAAGCTGCCGAAGGTGTTCCAGAACACCGCCTATCTCTTCGGCGCGGCCGTTCCGCTTGCCATGGCACTGGCACCGCATCTGGTGCCGGCTGTCTTCATGGTCGCCTTCTTGACCATGGGCACAATTGCCGTGCTCAGCTACAGAACGGCTCCCAGCCAGTACGCAGCCAAAGCGGCGTACACCGAGACGAAGGTACTTCAGCATGCGGTGATGGCCTTCTTCGCCATCGCCTATGCACCTTTGCTGGGCAGCTTCGCAGTGCTTATCGGCAAGATGGACGGCGGAGCAGGCATCCTTCTTTCGCTGGTGGCGGCGGTCGGTCTTTCCGACACCTGCGCTTTCATCTGCGGCAAGGCTTTCGGCAAGCGCAAGATGGCGCCGCACGTCAGCCCCAATAAGACCTGGGCCGGCGCCACGGGCAATGTCCTGGGTGCTTACCTGGGCTTCTCGGTCGTGCTTCTGGCCGGTCCTGCCGTGCCGCTTGCAGTTCTACTCGGACTGCCGGTACTGATTGCCTCAGCCTCCATCATGGGCGACCTCTTCGAGAGCGTCATCAAGCGCTCTGTCGGCGTCAAAGATGCCGGCACCTGGTTGCCTGGATTCGGCGGCATTCTCGACCGCATCGACAGCCTGCTCTTCGTCCTGCCAGTCAGCTATCTGGTGCTGTCCCTGGCCCTTTGAGGACTTGCTGAAAAACTCCGAAAAATTTGAAATTTTTCGGAGTGGGATGATCCCGGAGTCGTTGCCACACAAGGCGCGGCCCGGGATCATTCTTCTTTCTCCAAAATTTTTTCAAAAACATCTTACTACTTTCTATAATAACCATAAAACAAAGAGCCGCGAGAAGAGCTTGTCCCAATCGTCGTTGAATTTCTTAGATGACCTCCTTGACCAAGCGTAAAAGCCTGGGCAGGTTTGCTTTGCGAAAAGAAAAACCCCCAAAA
>JAYRNY010000710.1:0-2197 GCA_041911975.1 bacterium
CGCGCTCGGCAGACCAAGGCGCGTGGACGCATAAAAGATGCCGGCGAATTGATGGAACAATTGGCTGAGGTGAAACAGCGAAACGCTCTCACTGCGCCGGTCGAAATAGGCTTTGATGCCTCAGGCAGAAAGACGAAAGAGCTTCTGTCATTCAAATCGATCTCCAAGTCAATTGGCGGCCGCCAATTATTGTCGGACTTTGATCTGGTCATTTCGCCTGGGACAAAACTTGGCGTGGCGGGACGCAATGGCAGCGGAAAGACAACACTGCTTCGCATGATAGCCGGCGATCTGGAGCCTGATACGGGAGCCGTAAAGCGCGCCGACGAATTGAAAGTCGTCTGGTTCGACCAGACGCGCGAACAATTGGATCAAACAAAGACTCTTAAAGATTCGCTCAGCCATCAGGGCGAATCAGTTACGTATCGCGGCAGGAACATGCACATTGTCAGTTGGGCGAAAAAGTTTCTTTTCCGCTCCGACCAACTGAGCATGCCGATCAGCTATCTCTCGGGCGGAGAGCAAGCCCGGATCCTGATTGCGAACTTGATGCTGAAAGCCGCTGATATTCTCATTCTTGACGAACCGACAAATGACCTCGATATCCCTTCTCTCGAGGTGCTTGAAGAGAGTCTTGAGGATTTTCCGGGGGCGGTGGTCCTGGTCACGCACGATCGCATGATGCTCGATTCCGTTTCCAAATACATTCTTGCGCTCGACGGAAAGGGCAGGGCTGAGTTCTTTGTCGATTACGAGCAATATGAGCAGGTCGCTGAAGAATTTGCTGCCGATGAGCAAGAGGAAAAACATGCAAAGGTTGAAAAACCAGTTAAAGCTGCTGGGAAAGTTCGCTCCGGATTGTCCACTGCAGAGGCTCGTGAACTGGAGCGTCTGCCAGACAAGATTGAGAAGAAGGAAGCCGCGTTGAAATCGATACAGGCGGACATGGCCAAACCAGAGTACTCGTCGAATTATGCGAAGTTGCAAGAGCTGATGAAACAGCAGGAGCAAACGCAGAAGGAACTGGACCTACTCTTCAAGAATTGGGAAGAACTGGAAGCGAAACGCTAAGTTTACTACTCGGGATGTCGCTGATTTGAAGCTCTCTTTGCAACCTTGGAATGTCTCCATCCGCTTGAAATTGAGCCTAAATATGCACTTAGAAAGGCTCTCAAGTTGATTGTCAAAAGGTATGCTTCTTAGGCAGTTTGAAAGGCTCCATTTGTGAAGCGTATCTTAGAGAGCACCCTGGTTTGGACCGTTGTCATGGTGGTTGCGGCAAGCATCGCCCTGGCGCAGTTTTTGCCTTTTGACTGCTTCCGCGCCGGAAAGCTGGCAGGCAGCAATGCTCAGTTCGAAATGGCCGGCAAAAAGCTCTCGCAATACTTTTCCAGCGGCAAGCCGGCTGACATTCTGTTAATCGGCTCTTCGGCCTTTCTATTTTCTGCTATCCGCAGTGATGAAGCTATGTGCGGACAGCAGGCACGCTACGACACTTCTTATCTCGTCGACAGCGTATCGAATTATTTGTTCGCAAATTACTTTGAAAAGCAGCTGGCAGAAAATTACAACCGACCATTGCGTGTCGCCAACCTTGGCACTGCAGGTGGTATCATATCTGATCAGTATTGCGTTTTTCGAAAGGCGTGCGCAAGTGAAAAAAAACCACGCCTGGTCATTTGCGATATTTCGCCCAGAGAGTTTCTCGATCCAGTGACTAGAGACCCTGCCGGCACACCGGTGTATGCAGCGACTGCGGATCTCTCCTGCGTAGGTGACTTGTTCGACCCGCTCTTCTGCCGGGATTCTGTCAGCAATTCCTTAATCGGTTCTTTCTGGCAAATCTATCGCGAGCGCGGTCTTATGCGCGATGTCTTGAGCAACTCCGTTGCACTATTGTCTGGTCGATCAGAATCTCTGTGGCAAGCGTGCAGGATCAGCCCATCCGGGCAGTTGCGGGATGATGCCTGGAGCCGTGTCACTGGTCAGCTTTTTTCTAAAGCGCAGCACACTCATCCTTCTTACACCCGCCCCGACAATTTGGCTTCTGATTTGAAGCACTATCAGTACATGTACAAATCGCGGGACAAAAAGACACTGGAAAAGCAGTTTGATTTTTTGGAACGCCTATTGGCACAAGCGAAGAAGGAAAAGGTCTCCGTTTGCCTTGTGCAAATGCCTTTGACCAGTGAAAATC
>JAYRNY010000711.1:0-7326 GCA_041911975.1 bacterium
CTCAAGATTTGCAATCCGACTTTCAAGCGAAAGTCGAGGAATTCAGACGGTTGTACGTCAACCCGGAAACGGGCATCGTCACGGCCGACCCGGACACGGCAAAGCCTAACACGCTCTGGGTCTGGGTCAGTGACTGGTCGGCCATGGAGAAAATCCCGCAGCCGGCCGACCAGTACAAGGGCATTACGCTGGTCTGGGGTTTCCACATTCCGGACGGTGTAGCCATTGCGCCTTCCGTCTTCGTGCAAGACGTGGCTCCTCTGCCGGTTCGCAATCATGCAGACAGCTGCACTTGCAGCAACTGCAAGGCCGCCAACGCAGAATTGGCCAAGTATGAGGAGCTCGCCAAGGGCGGGAAGAGAGGACCTGCTCGTCGCCATCTGACCTCCGCCATCAACATGCTGGAGAAGCTGCGGCCCCTCAACGAGAACATGGCCGAAGCGTACGTCAACATGGCGTTCCTCGTTCTTTTCGCCCCCGCCCGCAACAAGGCGAAGAAGAAACAGAACGGACTGGACGCCACTGCCTGGTACGAGAAGGCGATCAAGGTTTGGGAGCGAAACGGCAACACCGACAAACTCGGTGGCAACCTCACCAATCTGGGTTCGCTCTACTTCCGCATCGGCGACTACGAGACGTCACTCGCTCGCAATCTGCGCGGTCTGGAGATAGAAAAGGCAAAGGGTAAAGACAAGTTCGACGAGGACAGCTACAACCCCTTCAACCATGTCGCCGGAGCCTACCTCGCTCTCGGCCGCCTGGACGAAGCGGAAGCGACCGTTCGAGATTGTTTCGCCCTGCTCGGCGACAACACGCCGCGCTCCGGATATCTGTGGAACACACTGGCGGAAATCACCAAAGCGCGAGCGGAGCAATACCGCAAGCGTGCCGAGGAACTGGTACCGCCGGATAGCTGCAGCATCGGCTGACGGCGTGCGGCTGCTTGTCTGTAAGGGTGGCGCTCCCGCCACCCTTGCAGAGGGAAGTAACAAATGATCTCAGGACTAGTAGCAGTGCTCGCAGGCGTTCTCGCCATCTTCGTGATGTGCGGCTTACTGTGGGCAGTCGTCTCGTTCGCTGGGTTCCTGCTCGAACTCATCACCTTGCCCTTCTCACTGGTCGGACTGATCGTCTCGGTCGTCCAGCAGAAGCGAGGTATGGGTGACAACGGCAGGTCCATCGCCATTCGAGCTCTCATCGTGGGCGGCATCGGAGCCATTGCATTGGCACTGGTCGCCTTCTTCATGGGAGCTAACCTCGGTTACATCATCATCGCCGCGCTGGCAGGATTCTTCCTCGGCGCAATGTTCGGACTGTAACTTCAGAAAAATGCTGCCGCCAAGCGTGAAGCCTCGCGTCAGTTCAACTCAAAACAATGGGTAAAAACCATGGACCTCAGGGGCAAATTTATCTTTGGACTCCTCGCGCTGCTTATGCTGGGATTGTGTGTCTTAATGGGCATGCTGCCGGCTGGTGCAGTTGAGGGCGGTGCCTCCTCGGTGCTTATCTGGGGCGTTGTCACCGCACTGATCATGGGCGCATTCAGCGCCTGGATCGGATACATGATGGGCGACATGGAATTCAACAATCCACGCGCAACCGCCATCGTGTCCGCTGTCGTCGCCTTCATAGCGACGATGTGGCTGCCCGCTGACACCTACATCAACGGTCACAGCTACGCCGTCTATGCACGAAAGATGGCACCCGTGGTGCGCAACTTCGTGCTCGAACACTTTGATCAAATTGATGCCGATCGCAGCGGCACCATCTCCGATGAGGAGATGGGCGCGGCCATCTCCACTCTGTCACTCACCGACGAACAGCGCCAGGCGCTGCAGTTCATGAGAGACAATCAGAGTGAAGCAGGGCATGTCACCGGTTCGTACACGACCACCACTTACGTGTGGATCAGCACCGGCAACGGTGGCGGCTACATGTCGCCCATCATCACCACCAACTACATCTACGGTGTCAATCGCGGCGATCTGGAGCACTATCCGGAGCGCGTGATTGAGAAGTGGAAGCTCTGGTAAGCAGGCAACCTGCGGTACCCGCCCGTACGAATCAGCTCGGACCCCAAGCTGGTTCGTACGGCGGGACATGCAAAGCGCTTTCCCAAGCCACCCTGGCAAAGTGGCAACGCTGCTAAGAAGCAACGTGGCAGTTCGTTTCGGCAAATGCTTAGCTAGCCACGGACTAAGCAAGAACGACCGGAAGAGCCGTGCCGCAAATGGCACTGCTTTCCGGCCCGTTTTTGCTTTTCCATCAACTCCGACATTCTATAGTACCGAAGTTTATCAATTGCACAGAGGAGACCGTCCCAAGCTCCGTTGAAAATTTAGATGACCTCCCCGGACTGTTTTTCACAACCCGGGTAAGTTTGCGTTTGCGAACTACAAAACCACCAATTGGGAGGTCATCATGACGAGATCATATCTTGATTCTGAGCAGCGAGAGGCAATTCTGAAAGCGGTAAATGTAGACCTGAAAGCAGTTGTTGCGGAAGGCATCAACGAATACGTTGAGAATGGTGCAAAGCTACTTCTGGAGCTGCTGATGCAGGCGGAAGTTGAAACTCTTTGCGGAACAAATCACCAACGTTTTGAGCAGCGCAAACACGTTCGCTGGGGCTCAGAAAGCGGCACTGCGCTGGTCGGAGGACTCAAGCATTCTGTCGTACGTCCAAGAGTACGTGCTTTGCGCTCCCCAAGCGGAAATGCTGAGGTTCAACTTGAGACATACAAGGCAATGAACTTCAAAGAATTAGTTGACGGTCCGCTCACTGCAGCCATTTTGGCTGGTGTTTCAACTAGGAACTACCAAAAGATCATTGCTCACGGACTTGAAGCAAAGGGTGTCAGCAAGAGCGTTGTAAGTCGAAAAGCGATTGCGGCCACCAAGCCCACTGTCGATCAGTTTCGCAAACGAAGAATCGATGATTTAGACCTTGTGGTGCTGTTTCTCGACGGTGTGCACATAGCTAAACGCCAATTGGTTGTGTGTATTGGAGTGGACAGCGGCGGGAAGAAACACGTTCTGGCTCTCCGAAACGGAGCATCTGAGAATGAAATTGTTTGCCAAGATTTGATAGATGACATGAAGGAAAAAGGCTTGGATACTCAGGGGAAATATCTTTTTGTCATTGATGGCTCCAAAGCTCTAGCGAAAGTCATTAGAGCTTCGTTCGGATTAGATGCCGCTATTCAGCGATGCCAGGAACACAAAATTCGCAACGTTCAAGCGTACCTTGCCCGTAAATTTTGGAACGAGGTGCGTAACAAGATGATGGCTGCGTACAACCAAACCACTGAAAAGCAAGCATCCAAGCGCTTGATGGAGCTGAGAGGCTATTTGCTACCAATTAGTGAAGGAGCAGCCAACGCACTCACAGAAGGACTGTACGACACGCTAACTCTTCACCGGCTTGGCATCACAGGAGAACTTCGAATCGCCTTGCGCACGACTAATGCGATTGAGTCAGCGTTTTCATCAGTCAGGCGATACATGCGAAACTGCACTAGATTCGGAAACGAGGCTCAAATCGAACTTTGGCTGACCAGAAGTTTGCTAGAAGCAGAAACGCATTTTCGAACCTTCAGGGGGCATCGGCAACTGAGGACGCTTAAAACTAGACTCCACAATTACAAACTCAAGAAAAACATTTGATCCCTTCCTAGCTAGATAGGCTAGGCGTTTGCGAGAAACAAATGAAGAGCATTGACTGACGCCAATGCTCTGCATTGCATCGCCGCAAACCAGGAATTTCAGTGGTTTAAAGGACAAAAAGTGCCAAAAAGTAGAAAAAGTGCCTGAGGCGTCGCTGAAATTTCCCCTGCTAGAATCCTGTTAGTCAGGGCAGGTCAGGAAAAATCAACGACGCCCAGGACACTCCCGCACAGAGAAAGCTCTCGCCGACGATAGCAATTGCCGATTCCGATTGCGCATTAATGTATGAAATCTCAATAGAGTTTACGTGCATAGCTGCAATGCCGCGACAAGCAAAAGCTGCGGGCTTCTTGCCTCACCGAAAGGAGATCAGTTTACGATCAGTCTTCAGATCTATTTTCAGGTTCCGCGCACACGGATCAAAACCTTTAGATACCCCTGCATCCAGCTTGGGCAGCTAATTTTGCCGCTTCCATACGTGATTTTCCCATCCCCGTTGGCTTTTCCAATGTTTAAGTCACACTCGTGTCACAAAGTTTCGGTTTCATACATCCACGCAGGCAGCTCCCCCTTCGCCTCCAGAGGATAGAAGCGTGACCGGATTTGATAACAATTGCCATGGCCGCGATAATTTGGCGCAGAATATGGCCAGAGATCTAGATTGTGGCAACGGGCAGGGCGTTGCAAGAATTTTGCAAGATGTATATAGGCACGACCGACGAGACTTCTCCAATCTCGTCAGAGACATCAACAACCGCGAACAAAATGGTCGCGGCGATGACCTCATCATCACTCAAAACGGACAGGTTTATGTCACCGATTGCAATCGCCAGATAAGAGTTGGACAAATTGACCAACGTGGCGGCGGAAGACGCGACGACGATTGCGATCCAAGAGACCGCGGACGTGGACATGATTGGGATCGCGGCGGCAATCGCGGCAGAGATCGAGATTGCGACCCAAGAGACCGCGAAAATGGACGTGATTGGGATCGCGGCGGCAATCGTGGCAGAGACCGTGATTGCGACCCGAGAGACCGTGGACGCGATTGGCCGGGACATGGACGCGGTCGCGGTGGACATGGCGGCGTAGACATTGATATAGACATCGACATCGATCTCGGACATGGACGTGGTCGCTACCCGGGCGGAAGTATTCCGATTCCCGACTGCTATCCAGGCGAACGCCCACCCGTGCACAGACCTCCATACGATCGCGACTGCGAGCCGCCGATTGTATTCGAACCGCCTTATGAGCGTCCATGCCCACCACCGCCAGTCTATCGTCGTCCTCCTCACGTAGACCGCGACTGCAATCCTCCTGTGATTCGCAGAAGAGACCGCGATTGCGAACCGGACTACAGAGGCTCACGCCGTGGCGAATACAATCAAGACGGTGAAATCGCCGGCACAGTGATCGGCAGCGTTATCGGTGGAGTGATCGGACACAACAGCCGTGGACGGCGCGACAACACCCTGCTCGGCGTATTCGCCGGCGGAGCACTCGGCAATGTAATCGGCCGAGAAGTCGATCGCAACCGCAACCAGCGTGAATACGGCTGGAGATAAGAAAGGCTTTTTGACGGGGAAGATAGGGGGGCTGATTTAGCGATCAGCTCCTCACATATTTTCGCTTACTTACTAGTACCGCGTTTCCAAAGTTTCAATCTGTAGCGGCGGCTTACGTGTCACCCGGTGTCGGCTGGCAGCCGACACGCCAGTGTGCGTTATATTGGAAACGTTGTACTAGATTGGCAAAGTCACAATAAAAGTACTTCCTTTACCGGGATGGCTTTCAACGGAGATCTGTCCATCGTGGCACTGGACAATGAGGGAGCAAATGGCCAGACCGAGTCCAAATCCTTGCTTCTTTCCTTCTTCGGTCTGGTAGAACCTGGCGAAAATTCGCTCTGCATCCTGCTTGCTGATGCCGGGTCCTTCGTCTTTCACTGACAGCCTGACGCGCCCGTCTTGCATGCTTCCATCAACCTCGATCACGGACGCCTTGGGCGAGAACTTAATTGCATTGCTCAATAGATTGACGAGAACCTGGACCATTCGCTTTTTGTCGGCATCGAGCGTGATGTTGCCGCAATTCTTCTTGATTGTGATTTGCTTTTTCAACGCCAGACCACCTACAGAATTTACGGACGCATCGATGATATCCAAAAGGCTGCAGGGCGTTTTCTCCAGCTGTAAATTGCCTTCTTCCAGTTGGTCCAGACCGAGAAGATCGTCGTCCAGGGCAAGCAACCTATTGATATTGTCACGCGCCGACTTTAGGCTTCGTACGCCCGTTTCCTGTATCCGAGAGGACATGTTGCCCTCAAGTTGAGCGAGCGCTTTCTGAACTTCGGCAAGCGGCAACCCAATGTCTTTGGCAACCATATTCATCATCGATTTTCTTTGCTCATAAGCGTCATTCAAATTGAGCGCCGCTCGGCACAAAAGCCAGTAAATCTGGTAAATCTCATCACTGCCGGAAATCATCTCGGTGACGGGCTCTCGCTTTGGGATCTTTTTTGCTACTTCAACAAGCAGCGCCAGTCTCTGAGTGATCGTCTTGCTGAAGCTCCAGACAAGCCAGACCGTCATGATCAGATTGCCGACAATGGCAAAAGCGATTATGCCTTGAAAAAGATCACGGAGCGACTCCTGCTCACGCCTGATCGTCGATAACTGAATCAGCTCCTTATGCATCAATTCCCGCATGTACACATTCAATTCGCCGGAGCGAGTGATCAGGCGGCCGACAAGACCGAGATCAAATCCTGCTCGTTCACCCTCCGATCTTTCAGACAACTTTTGCAGCAAGGAAAGCTCGTACAAAAGGAATGATCTGATGTTTGCCCATTCCGTGGTGGGCATGTCGCGCTGCGAAAGCAGTGTATTGAGCCGCCCGATCAACGCGCGCGCTTCGGCGATGTTTCTTTGCGCGATCGCCTGGTTCTCAACGTTTCCCGATGTGATAAAGAAGGAGGTATTTGTGCTTACACGGAAGATGCGCAGCCAGAGGCGATTCACTTCAAGGATGGTGTCCGACTGCACAGCAGCTTTATTGGCCAGTACTTGCGCGGCATTCAGGCGATTGTCCAACCAGAATAGCCAACCGGCCTGCAGTATAAGTGTCGCTGCGAAAACCATGATGCAGTTTTGAAAACTGGATGCGGAAAGAAGCTCTTTCAAGGTAACGGACCGGCTCTTTGCCGATGTTTCAACCAGCGAGTTCGAAGGAGAAGGCAACTCCATTGCTTCAGCGAGCGAATCTCTGTTCGTCTTAAGAACGGCTTTAGTTGACGTGTCCAGCGGCAGCGAGAACCAGAATTCGCGCCCGGATTCCAGGTTTGCAGTGCCTCCAAATGCGCCACCATGTGCTTCGACTAACAATCTGGCGATTCGCAGGTTCATTCCTAAAGCTGAAATTCCACCCAGTCCTTCGGGAGGCGTTTGCCTGAAGGGATCAAACAGATAATCGACCTCGACGCTGCTTGCCGCTCGTCCTTCGTCTCGAAAGGTGAATCTCGCCTGTCCATGTGACATCGAACCAACAATAGTGATTGTGCTTTCTGACGGCGCAAATCTCAATGAATTGAGCAGGTAGTTTTTGAAACATTGCGCGATTCGTTCGCGATCCGCATTGATACTGACTTCCGCGCATTCA
>JAYRNY010000712.1:0-2905 GCA_041911975.1 bacterium
GGCGCGCATTTCAAAAAGCTGCTGCAAGACTTTCAGCCGGACCTCGTGCAAATAGTGCATGCCCAGAATCACTCGGCTTCAGTAATCGATGCAGCACGCGACAAGAACATTCCTGTCGTCTTCTATTCAACGGACTTCTGGTTCGTCTGCCCGATTGTGCAATTAAAGAGACCTGATGGCCAGGTTTGCCGGGGTCCAGGGCCGGGGGCAGTCAAATGCCTGGATTGCTACACTCCGAAATTGTTTCCGCCCTATGAGGAATTCAAAGAAGCTCTTCAAAGCAAGTATCCAGCCACTTCCAAAGGCTCAGGTGCCTTGCAATCAGCGGCGCTCAAAACGCTGTATTCAGCGTATGTAGCCTCGAAATTTCCGCAAGCGGCAAAGGCTACACTGAGCCGCCCTGCAAAATTACGCGAAACGGCCAACCGAATGCAAGCAATTTTGGTGCCCACCAAACTGATGAGAGATGTATTCGTGGAAAACGGCATCGATGAAAAACTCATTCATCATGTGCCTTTCGGCATCCATCTCGAGGCGCTCACAGCTCATATCCAGAAGACAACTTCCGATATCGTGCGCATTGGTTTTATTGGAACGCTCTTCGAGCATAAAGGCGTCGACCTGCTAATCAAGGCGTTTTTAGCACTGCCGCCCGATGCACCCTGCAGTCTTTCCATCTATGGTTCCACAGAACAGTTTCCTGAATACGGAAAGAAACTGCTGGAGATGGCAAATGACGGCTCTGCAAACTCGAAGAAAATTTCGTTCAAGGGCACCTTCCCGCAAGCTCAATTCGGCGAGATCCTCTCAAACATCGATGCTCTCGTCATTCCTTCACGCTGGTACGAGAATACGCCCCTGGTCATGCAATCCGCGCTGGCCACAAAGACTCCTTTGATCGCCACCGCTCTGGGTGGCATGGCTGAAATCATCGACCACGACAAAACAGGCTTGCTGTTCAAACTCAACTCGCACGAGTCGCTCAAAGAACAGCTTCTGCGAGTGGTGACGGAGCCGGGATTGCTGCAAAGATTCAAATCCGCAATCAAGGACGAACGCAGCGTTCAAGACATGGTCGACGACATCGAAAACATATACGCGCCATATCTTAAAATTCCGACACCCTGCCTGAAAGATCGCTGAAAACCTGAAAGGGACGGCCTCACTAAAAATAACAACGTGAAAGGCTGCGTGCTAACATAGGGCGCATGAAAACTCTTGTAATTGGCGGCAACGGCTTCATCGGCTGCCACCTAGTTGATCAACTGCTCGCTGCCGGTCACTCTGTAAGAGTCATAGACCGCTATCCCAGCCGCTTCAGAGACCAGTTGCCGGAGGTCGAATATCACATAGGCGACCTGGGCAATCATGGTGAAATCGCAGCTGCCGTTAGGGACATGGACTGGGTGTTTCACCTGGCATATACGACTCTGCCGCAAACATCCAATGATGATCCGGTTTATGACATCCGCTCGAATATTGCCGATTCAGTGCAGCTCTTTCAAGAATGCCGGCAATCGAAAGTCAAAAAAGTTATTTTCATTTCGTCCGGCGGGACGGTCTACGGTGTGCCGAAGACCAACCCGATTAGTGAAACTCACAGCACGGAGCCGATTTGCTCGTACGGCATCACCAAACTGGCAATCGAGAAGTATCTCTATCTGTTCTACACCCAGTGGGGCCTCGATTATGTCGTGCTGCGCTTCTCCAACCCTTATGGAGTGCTGCAGAACCCGCACGCCAAACAAGGCGTGATTGGTGTTTTCCTGGGCAATGCCGCCGAAGGAAAGCCAATTAACATCTTCGGCGACGGAGAGACCGTCCGGGATTACATCTATGTTACCGACGCCGCCCGAGCGCTGGTTGCCGCGGCTGATTACAAGCCGGGTCCAGACGATCCGCGCATCTTCAATATCGGTGCCGGCCGGGGTTATTCGCTCAACGAAATCGTGGGTGAGATAAAGAAAAATATAGACTGCCCGCTGAACGTCAAATACCAGCCTGGCCGGGCGGTTGACGTTCCGTCCAATATTCTTGACATTAAGCTGGCTCAGAAGCATCTGAACTGGGATGTGCAAACAGAGCTGGGCGCAGGTTTGCGAGAAACATGGAGCTGGATCACCTCCTTAAATCCTGCTTAGGATCAAGACAGGCGCAGCGTTTTCACGCCTGAAAAAGGCGGACATTAGAAGCTGACAAGTTGACCGAAGGCTCCAATTTGTAAGACAATTCGGGGTTGTTGAGAGTAACATCGGTAAATTCTGACGGTAAAAACCTAGTGGCAGTTCCAGACCTTTCAGTAGTAGTTGCTGTTTTCAATGAAGATCCTCGCAACTTAGTGCGCCTTCTTCAGAGATTGGAGGAGATTCTTCTTCAGGTCTCCATCAAGTACGAAGTAGTCTTTGTCAATGACGGTTCCGGTGAGCGCACCACGCGCGCGCTGCGAGATATCGCCATGGAATTTCCTTACGTCAAGCTGATCAATCTCTCTCGCAATTTCGGTCAGCAAGCGGCAATCACTGCCGGCATGGATCATTCCGACGGCAAGGCCATAGTCAATATTGATTCGGACCTGCAAGATCCGCCTGAATTGATTCCCCAGATGATGGAATTGTGGAAGCGCGGATACGACGTCATTTACGCCACTCGCTCGACACGAAAAGACAGCGTGCCGAAGCGCCTTTTCGCCTTCATCTATTACAGGCTGCTTGCCTCTGTAGCGGCGGTGGAGATTCCTCGCGATACGGGCGACTTCCGCTTGCTCGACAGAAAAGTCGTGGAAGCGCTCAAGCGTCTGCCCGAGAAAAAACGCTTCCTGCGCGGGCTGGTTCCCTGGCTCGGCTTCAAACAAATAGGCATTCCAGTCAATCGCGGCGCCCGCGAGATGGGCGAAAGCACATATACA
>JAYRNY010000713.1:0-7076 GCA_041911975.1 bacterium
CAAAAACCCTTGAGGATGCAGTCCAAGCCTATCCGGTGAATTTCTTCAAGGCAAGGGCAAGCAAGCTCATGCCCAGCACCACGCAAATCGTGATACGGCGATTGAGTTTGTGCACCTTAAGTAGTCCAAGGTAGTTCAAGTAGATCGTGTACACAATCGACAGATAGCCACCGATCGCCATGTGCCCGACCATCACCCAGGCAAACAGAAGTGTGACTTTGCTGTACGCAAGGACGCGAAAGGTTTGGACTAAGTTTCCCTGTCCTTTGCACCCTTTGCCGAACACGGCCCAGACAATAACAGAACCAATGGATGTATACAGAAGTCCATTGAAAAACGTCGAGAAGAACAACAATAAATTGGAGTGACCCAGAGCCTGGAGAAACCCATAAATCGCAGAAGATGCGCAGAGAAACAATGCCGGTTCGGTCAAACCATCAGCAGGCAGTGCCGCGAAAAACTTTTTTGGTTGAAACAGCACCGCACCCGCCTGAGCTGCATATTTTTGAAAGATGTTCTTGCCTTCCGCCTGAAACACTCTTCGAGAAAATTCTTCGTCGAGATCAGCATCCTGGCAGACATCTTTAACATCGCCTTTCACGATCTGAGAAGCATCCTTTTCTTCGCCAGTTTCATTTTCGGAATCGACCATTAGTACATAACCCCCGCGACAGCAATTCGCCACTCTCTCAAAGCAGCTTCAGTCACTCTAGATCAATTCCGGAATGCGCTCACTTGCAGCAATAAGTGCTTTGACGCTGGACTTGATATCGTTAGTTGCTTTCTTCACCACCACACTGTCCGGCTTATCATTAGAAACCTGATCCAACAATTGGTCAAGGGCCGCACGGAACGATGCAACAGACGTATTCCATTGAGCAGCGATGCCGGCAGCATCAGCGGCAGACACGCGGACAGCACCACTGGCGCCACCACCAACTTTTTTCGCATTATCAATGGCACCACTCACGGGGCGAAGTTCATATTGCAAGACCTCGAGATCTGTACAAGTAGAAAGCACAATTTCTCTTGTTCCACAAATCCAACCATCGCCCTGAGCAACTTCGCTCGGCAATTGATCGGCCCGATAAGACATCTGTTTGATCACGCGCTCGATGTCCTTGCAAGTGACAACATCGATTGGTCGCTCTGGTGAAGCTTGGAGCGCCCCCAAACCAGAATCTTTCGATAGAGAAACAGAGAGCAAAGACTTAGACTCGCCCTCGCTCGAAAGTTTAAACAAATCGTCGGACAAATCGTTGCGCTCTTCAACGTTATTGAGAAGAAGCGCTGAGAAAAGCTTGTTACTGTTGAAAATGTTCCATTCCGAGGGCAACTTAGCGCGCGAATCGACCGCAATGCGATCTTCGACATCACCATCACTTTCTAAAAGCTCAACCACAGCCGGGCGACCGGAACCCGGCCCTACGGCTAAACACCTCAAATCACCGGCGGCTTTCTTAGCCACACCACTCAATAAGCTATCGAGATCTGATTGCGCAATGCTGAAACCGTTAGCTGTCTTGAGCAACTTCGAATCTGGCGACAAAGTTACTTTTATGCCACTGAACATTCCGCCCATATGCCCGCGGATTTTGCCATCGGCCTGCTTCACCACTACAGCCCCACTGTGCGAGCCACTTTTGATCACTTCAAAGCGCAACAAATTGGGGCTCTTGAAATAAAGCTTACCGGTCTCGACAATCTTTTTGCCTCCGGTGTAGGTGGTGAGAACGCTGTCATAGCTATAACCTTTGAGCTTTCGCACGCGGTTTAGCATCGCCTGCAGTTCATCACGCCCGTCATTGCCGGAGTTCGCGCACAAACTCTCCGGTGAGAGCAAAGTTTCTTCAACGGTTGCGCCCGCCCACATAGGCGCCACAGCAAGAAGCATGAGACCAACCGACAAAGCGATATGTTGGCAGCCGAGTAATCCAGACCTGTTGCCGCAACCGCGCATAATCGCCTCCATTATCCAGGCTAGGACAAAGCCCTTATCTCAGTCCCAGAGCGTGAGCTAGAACATCGTGAAGATTAGAGCCATCACTGCGAAGAGTATACAATAGAGACAAGAAATGTTGTCAAGAAAAACACCTTGCCGGAATTGTATATGTATCGAACACGCCTACTACCCGTTTGTGCGAGCGGAATGGCTTTGCTGCTCTTGTCCGTTTTGACATCAGGCGCATGCGCTTCGCCAACTAAGCACAACGAAGCAGTGCTTCGGGCAGATAAGCTTTTCAATGAAGGAAAGTTTCTGGATTCCCTTGTGTTGTTGAACCAGATATTAAATAAAGATCCTCGTGAAACACATGCATTATGGTTGCGAGGGTTGGTGTACGAAACCACGAAAAAACCGGCCGATGCCATACGCAATTACGATGCGTTTTTGTCCATTCAGCCGGATAACATAGAAGTGATCAAGCACAAAGCGTTTAGTTACATGGCGCTGGGTGACAAACAAAAAGCCTTTCAACAAGCTGAAACGGTGATAAAACTCGCCCCAAAGTCACCGGACAGTTATGTTACCGCGTCGATGCTGCATCGAATTGCAAATGAGTTTTCAGAAGCGCTTTCGATTTGCAATGAAGGAATGAAAAAATCAAAAGCCAACGCTCCTTTGTACATTGACAGAGGTTACTCAGACGAGCGACTTAGACGATACAAGGATTGCATCAGTGACGCCGACAAGGCATTGCGATTAAGACCCGGAAACATTGAGGCCTATCGACTCAAGGGCGTGAGCTTGAGTGCCATGGGCAACCATCGCGAGGCAATTGATAATTTCAATGAGGCCATCAAGCGTTCTCCCGATAATCCTCATGCATATTTTGCTCGTGCAGTGTGCTATTACCAGACAAGGCAATACAAGCTTGCACAAGGCGACGCTAACAAACTGCTGTCGTTAAACGCGTTTCCTGCCGCGGCGCACGGGATACTCATAACTTCATACATGGACTCGACAAAGGCCCCTTCCAAAGGCTTTTTTAGCCAAGCAGGAAATGACGCCTGTGCAGCTGCAACGCGATGGATTATGAAAGAGCCATGGAATCCGGATGCATATGCAGACCGCGCCGAAATCAATTTCAGGCGCCAGCGTTATGACGAGGCATTGCAGGATGTGGCGATCGGGCTGTCCAAGAGTCCTAACAATCAGCGCATTCTTCGATTGAAGTATGAAATAGATCTGGCTGATGCGGGGTGCAACAATGCCGCGCAAGATCTTGAGCAACTTAAGAAAGTTTCTCCAGGTGATTCCTACAACTTTTATCTGCATGGACGGTACAAGCTGCTGCATGGTCATGCTGCAGAAGCCATCAAATGTCTCAGTGAAGCCATCAAACGCAGTCCGAAAATAGGTGAGTACTATTTAGAGCGCGCTGATGCATATTCAGTTGATGGTTGGCCAGACAAGGCTCTGGCAGATCTTGATGAAGCAAAGCGACTTGGCATCAAGAGTGGTCTGGTGACGTATAAGCGAGCAGCGGTACTCCAAAAAGCAAACAGATCAGAAGAGGCAATGAAGGAATTCCGAATTTGCTTGCAAGCGCCAGCTCCACCACCTCGCGCTTATATTGCATACGCGACGTTATTGGCCAATGCTGGAAAAGTACAAGAGTCAATCAAGTTCGTCTCGGACATCCTCGCTCGCCATCCTGATTCTGAGGAGATGTTTCTTTTTCGAGCTGACCTGTACAAAAGACTAGGAAAGTACGACATGGCAATTAGCGACTACAGCCAGGTTATAAAAGAGAAGCCGTTTTGCTTTGATGCTTATCGACGCAGAGCCGAGGCTTTCGATAAACTAGGCAAAACCGCACAAGCGCAGAGCGACAGACGAGTCTACAAAAAAGAGATCGAACGATCAACTGCCATTTTCGATTCGGGCAAGCTCATCACCAGGCTGTCAAAATTTGAATGAGCCAACTTATAAACGAAAACTATCATCGCTTGGACTTCAACCGGGGTCTGAACTTCCGCGAAGAGGAAGTTCAAACCAGAAGGTAGAGCCTTCTCCTACCGTGCTATCTACACCAATAATTCCTCCATGCGACTCTACAATCAATTTTGCGATTGCCAGACCCAAACCAGTACCGCCCGCGCTTTTTCCTTCGGATGTTTGGAAAAATTTCTGAAACAATTTAGCGCTCACCTGTTTTTCTATGCCGGGTCCTTGATCGATTACAGATACCCGCAGGAATGAATTTCCTTTTTCACAGGCAATCGCAATGGATGAGCCCGATTTGGAAAATTTGATTGCATTCGAAAGCAAATTCACCAGGACCTGCTTGATGCGCGCTGCATCTACCGGCAAAAAGCTTTCCTGACATCGGTTTTCAATCCGCACATCTTTAGCCGTGGCCAGATTGGAGATAACTTCAATTGAATCGTCGACAACTCCCTTCAAGTCTGCAATCTCAATCTTAAGTCTAAGATTGCCGATATCAAGGCTTTCAAGCAGCACCAAATCATCAATAAGCGCAAGGCACGAAGAAAGGCTCGCATTTAGACGTTTTAAATACTTATCGCCGCCTTTTTCTACAACAATTTGGTCTTGCTCCAGCAAGGACGATGATTGCATACAGCGGCGCAACGAAATTTGAAGTCGCTGCGCGACCGCGGTCATATAAAGTCGTCTAAATTTATCCGCTTCGATCAGTTTTTTCTTTGACTCTCGGAGTTCGTAATCCAGCACAGAAAGCTCATCATTAACAGTCGGATCCAGGGGAATTGACGTATCGGAAATCAAATTACGCGCCTTGATTGAAACATTGGAAATACGCTTAACGATACTGAGTTTAAAATATAGAGCAAGAGCCAAAGCAATCGACAGGTTTAACAAAAGTCCAGTCATAACGATAAATCTAGTTGTTCTAATGTCAGTTTCTTGAGTGTCTAGAGTGTTATCAAAAGTCCTATTGCTATCATCGAACATTCTGAGCAGACTGTGTATTTCATTCATCAAGACGGAGAATTTCTGCGGCAGATGAAGTGCGACAATATCTTGTTCTGAAAGATCGGGCTTGTCTGCCATAACATCGAGTGTCTCTCGAACATAGGAAAGGGATACTCTCAGGTTATCGACAATAACTCTCGACCTGCTTCCAGGCGCTAGTGCTACGCTTAACAAATTCAACGTTTTCAAAAGCTCGAGAGATTCCTGTCGCGCCCTGGTTTTGGCCGACTGCTCGCCTGAATTCTTAACGAAGTCGAAAAGACAGATCGCCGTCTTATTGAATAGACCTATGCTTTGACTCATCAAAAACATCACATTGCCATTTGCCACAGTTAAATCAAGCAGGTTAGACGACTCTTTGAGTGAGTGCCAGTACATACCGATCCAGGCCATATTGACCGCGAGCGGAATAAAGACAATGAGTAGACCCTTTTTGTAAATGGAAAGCGGCATCAACGGCGATCCTCATTGAGCGGCAATTTCAAACAAAGGCGATTGCCGTCTGCTGATGGCTCAAAACCGATAGAACCATGATGTAGATGCACTACGGGAACTGCAATTGCCAATCCTAGGCTGTCTAAATCTTCAATATCTTGCCTGTTGGCCTGATGAACCTTATCAAACAAATTTGCGCGTGCATCCGGACTAATAGGCGCACCAGAATCGAAAACACATAAGTTGATCTGATTCTCTGATACTGCGGCGGTTATCTTCACGGAGCCGTCCTTCGCTGCTCTATCCAGCGCACTTCTAAGCATTCTGTGAATAACCAGTGAAAGAAGCCTTCCATCTACTTTGAGCTCAACACTTTCTACCGAAGTCTCAATCGGAAGCTTGTTGAAAGCCTCCCCATCCTCGACGGCCGAAGAAACAATTTCCCGCATGTTGCATACTTTAAGCTCAGGCTTTGTTTCGCCATTTTCCAAGCCTTCTAGTAAAAGCAAATCGTTTACAAGGCCCAGAGAACTGGAAAGCGCACGGCCTACATTGCCTAGACTATTTTCCGTTTGAGGGCTGAATGTATCTTTGAGAACTCGATTCAAAGTCGCAACTGATATGTCCGCCGCCATGAGTGGGCTGCGAACATCGTGTGCCATCATTTGCATCAAGGAGCGTCGATACTCTGATACGTCTGCGAGATTCCAGCTGAGTTTTACAAGTTCTTCGCCAATTTCATACAGTTCATCACTGCCTGAAATAACTTCATTCAATGGTTCGTTCGACGGCAGCCTTTGAGCCATTTTAGACAGCGAATCAATGCGACCGACAAAACTGCGATGAAAGAGGCGGTGTAAAAGCAAAGCAAGAAACACGTTTAATGCAATTGCAAGCAGAACGATTCCACCGATGATTTTTTGCTCTTGTTGTTGCAGATAGATAGATCGCTGAAACTTTTCCCGAACAACAGCCTGCATGGTGTGAAGCAAACGGCTTTGCCTGCTGCCAATGCGAACCCACTCATTTACTCGTCTCAACTTGACGAAAATGCTGTCAGCCACCATAGACTTATCATCGCTTTTAATAAAGATAGACTTTTGTCGCCGCAGCAAATTTCCCATTTCATCTCGAAAGCTATTGTATGCGTCATCAGGAGTAATGTTTTCCTCAACGGCCGCGAGATCCTTCTCAAAGATCTCCCACCCCTTGCTGATATGAGGAGCGAAAAACGAATAGGCGCCATTCATAAGGGCGTTGTTACCACCCATAAGAATTTCCGTGACGACGTACAGTGCATGGCTGAGCTTGTGCACGACAATCATTTGCCTGCGACTGCTCTGTATCAGATGTTCGGCACGTGAAAGGGAATCATTTAGAACGAGAATCAGTATGCTATTGACGAGCAAGGGCAGAAGAACCATGCAAAGCCCTTTCTGCAAGATGCCCGCTTTAACATCCTTTGATCTCAGGATAGACAAATGAAACAGCCCGCTTAAGTTTTACCAGACCATTCTAGCCTAGCCTTCGACATTCGAAGCTTTCTCACCATCAAAATCTCCGCGTCTCTTCGACAATACTGAGTCGCTTCAACGATTTTCCCTTCGGCTGTTTTGCGACTCGATTGGATATTAGACCCCAGGCTCATGACTGCCTTGCCACGTTTCGCCTTCTCTGTCACAAC
>JAYRNY010000714.1:0-7912 GCA_041911975.1 bacterium
CGAAAGCTGGATATTTACTTCCACGGTTATCGTAGGTTGTATCTTTTGCGTACTTTTATTTATCGTTGTCGTGCCGCGGAGTTTTCCTCACCTGGAAGAAAAGAAAGAGCCAGTGCAGACTCAAGGCAACGACGATTTCCAGCATCGTTTTTCAGATATTCACAGCGACATGGCCAGGGCGAAGGCGCGTTCGGAAGAGCGAGAATTTAGAGAGCGACTGATGAGCGTTGATTCTGCCGATTTTAAAGGAATGCAGCGGCCCAGCAAAGATTGGAACAAGCTGCAGGGATTGAAAGGCATCTCGGAATTTGTATTTTCCGAGTCATCGATCGACAACAATGGTTTGAAATTAGTCTCCGATTTGCCGATCTCAAAACTAGATGTGTCCAACTGCAAAAATATTTCCAGCAACGGACTTTTAGTCATCTCGAAGCTGAAAGATTTAATTTCCCTTTCTCTTACCGGAGTGTGCGTCACAAAGGAGGTCATGCAGGCACTGCCGAGGAAGCTAACCTTCCTCAGTCTGGATGACACTCAGTTGAACGAATCGAGTTTGAATAGCATGCCGAAGCTCCCGGCTTTGCTGGTTATCGACATCTCTCGCAATCCAAATATTGCCAATGGGATAAGAATATTCGGTCAATTACCGAACTTGCGAAAACTGATTATCAGCGCCGAACAAATTCCTGACGCGGCAACTCCCAGGATTGTCGCTTTCAAGCTGCCAATGCTTGTTGTGAAATCAAATCAGATTGATACGAGAGTGACGCTTTCCCACGAGAAGATCCGCACGCTTACATTGTTGAAGCAAGTTGGCGTTCTGGACCTTTCCAATGTTTATTTGAGCACCAACGATATACTCTACTTGCGCGCTGCCCTGCCGAACACCTACGTTCAGACGGCGACGACCGATTTTTGAGTGAGGGGCGAACCGCTGCAAAACATTTGCCACGAGCAACCAGTTCCAGATTGGTCAATCTGACATACCAGGCGGAAGACGAGCCTTCAGGAAGAGTGTTTTGCTGTCTCTTGCAGTCTTTTGACCAGCGCATTCTCGAGTTTTTGCTGACTTACTTTCAGCTTGCCCAAAAGCTCATATGCACCGGACTTGTGTTGTTGCACAATGGCCAGGAGCAAGTGCTCATCGTCGACACAAGGGCTTTCGTATCTGCCTGCCAGAGCTTCGGCGCTGCGGAAAAGCTCATATGCGGACGGTCCCCAGGCACTGTCAGGCAGCTGCGGTTTGTTTGGATTGATCCTTCCCTTGACTGACTCCAGCTCGACATTCGCTTTTTCAGGTACAAAGCCTTCCTGTGCGAGTATTGCGGCAGCTTCGGAACCGGACTGCTCTGCGATGGAGACGAGCAGGTGCTCAGTCCCGTACCGCACATAAGTAGTTCGACTGTTTTCTTCCAGTTGGTTGGAAAGCTCTCGTAACTTGACGAGCCTTTCTGAGAACTTCCTGCGAGCCATTGCTTGATTCCGTGAGATTGCCTGTGCCTCCATATTCTTCCACAAACAAAGGGCAGCTATTCTCCAGTTTCACAAGCTTGTCACGAACCGTACACGAGTTTGCCACGCGATCCGGCAATAATTGCGCCACTTCCCCTCCAATTCCAGCTCAGTCATCACCGGCACAGGGTGCCCGATGGCTTGCGCAAAACTGCATCAGAGGTCATTACTATGTCTCAAGCGGCATTCGAAGCAACAGAAGTCGTCAAACACTTTGAAGACAACGCTCGCCAAAATACAAGCAATCTTTGTGATTGGAACAAGATGACATCCCAGGAGCAGCTTTCTATCTTTCGCGCCTATCAAAGCGACAAGAGCCACCTGCCGGACCTCCAGTTTACCTTCGATGGCGACGGTCCTCATTTGAAGGAAAAGCCGGGCATGGTTTGCGAGGCCGGTAAGAGACTGCCGGAAGATCAAGCTCACGACACAGTAGAAGCGCTGCGGAAAAACGCCGGCAATCCGAAGGAAACGATTGCCGCGGTCAATAAGATTCAACCGGAAGAACAGCGCCAATTGGTGCTCAAGGAAATGTCAGAGAAGGGCTTCCCTGGCGTCGTCATCGAGAAGCATCGCGGCAGTTCTATTGAATACTCCATAACCGAAGATCGCTCCAAGCAGCAAGCCGAAGCCTTGAGACATCAAAGCACCGGTCGAGAAGTCTGGGATAAGCCGCTTGCCTCGACCGAAGCTGAGAAGCAAGAAGCCGCTCGGCAGAAGGCTACCGACATAATGGAGACAAAGAAAGAAGCATTTACTAAGCCCATTCTTCCGTTGCCTGGTGAGAATGAGAGACTTTCGAAGCAAGCTGATATCGCCGATGGCGAACTGCATAGAAAGATCGCTGAGCTGCGCACTGACCCGAATCGCGAAAAGGTTCTTGCCGAGCTGGAAAAACAGGGAGCCAAGGTATACAGAGACGAGCAGGGCAATCCTGTCGAGATTACCTTCCACAGAGGATATGACTCGAGCGACCCGGTCGGCTCTGCTCTTGATAAAGTCGGTAGAAGCGAAATCAAGATTCCGCTCAATAAATCCTACGAAGAGATGAAAGCCGAGGCGAAAGAACAGTTCTACGCCGGCGCCAAAGCTCTGGAAGGATATGGTGTTGTATCCGGATATGCGCAAGATCGCAGCGCACAGAAGGACACAAGCACCAAGTATTGGTTTGAGCGCTAGAAGGGCGCGCGTGGACACGCATTTCGAGGTCGCATGCAGATGCGGCCTCTGTGCGTATGGAAAGAGGTCGTATGCAATGCGACCCTACAGAGCGGCCCTGCAGCTGACCGGCAATCGCTTAGCCGGTGGGCAATACGGGATTTAATCTTGGGAATTGAACTTTAAGCCCCGTTTGTACGTATTAAGAATTAGAAGCGCTTTGGACAACCGCAACGAGAGTTCACCCAAAGCCTAGTCCCAAATCTCAGAGCCTTTGTAATGAATAAAGATCTGCCAACGGCTGCGCCCAGGCGTATGTCGATCCCTTTTGCATGTCTTGCAATAGCCGGCGCCATTTCCTTTTTTGTCGGAATCACCTTTGGCCTGTGGTTTGACACGCTGCATGCCGGACAAAAGGCATGGGTGACTCTGGCTAAGTTCGGCGCCTCGCTGGGCACTTACGCTGTGACCATGCAGTGGCTGCTCTTCTATGTACGTAGAAACCTGCCTCTGGTCAGGTTTTCTTCCATTGCCGCCTGTCTTGGTGGAGTGCTCGTCTTGATGTTTCTATTTATAGAAGCACTGGCAGCGACATTTAATGCGCCGGCAACTGAATTAGCGGTGCTTACTCATCTGGCGCGAATGGCCATAATCCCGCCCACGGTCCTTTTAACCGTTTCCTTTAAAGCCGTACTGGAAGACACATCTCATCCATCTGTTCTACGGGCCGGTTTGTTCTGGGCTACCGGCCTGGCTGTCCTGGGCTGCGTGCCGGCTGTGTTGATGCTTATTCCTGAGGCTTTTCCGGGAATTTCAGCCCTTCAGACTCTGACCACCAAAGAAAGCCACGAAATTCTCAAAACGTCCCATTTCATTGGCTTGCACGCTCTTCAGATAATGCCTATCTATTGTTGGCTGGTTTCCAGCAAAAATCTCCCCACCGACCGGCAATTGACCCTGGTCAATTCCGTAGGTTGGGCACTGGCTGCGCTTGTAGGGATTTTGACCGTGAAGGGACTGATGGCTGAAACCCTCATGGCTGCAAGTGGGCTGACTGTCCTTCTAGGGGGCGTTGTCGCTTTTGGGATACAAAAAACGCTCTCAATTCTGATTAGCGGAAATCCGCTTCAAATCTGGCAAGGCGAGAATTTATAAACGCTTTCGTGTACGAATAAGTCTCATTAAACCCCGTTAATATAGGCGCTGCGTACACGTTTTCGTTATTGACTTCTTTGCCCAAAAATCCGATAGTGTGACCAGCAAAGCGATGCGATGGTTTTCGAAGCAAATGCAGAGCACTCCATCACCAGAACCCCCTTTTAGTTCAGGATTCGATTTGCGGGCGCCGAAGTGCCGTTCTTAACTTACTAAGCAATCAAGCGACCACCGCTCGAAAGGAGTGCGCGCAAGCGTGCTGCAAAAAAGAGCGGGCACCCACCACTTCCCAAAGGGGTTCATCTCATGCTGCACAATGTACTTTCCAAACTGGTAAAAGACGACGTCAACCGTCTTCAACGCTACAAAAAATTGAGCTTGACATACAGCGGACCGAACAGACGCCTCAGCAGTCTGGTACCTCCGGCAGCCCAGAGCGAAGATGAATCCAGAATGAACGCTCGCCATTTGATGGTCAGAGAATTCATGCTCTCCCTGGCAGCTTTCGAACGCACCTGCTGCATTCATATCTCCTCTCAGTGGAGACGCTCACGCGCTTCAATGCTCGTATTCCGCGGCAAAATTCTTGGTTGCATCTACACCCGCAAGGATCTCGATTGTCCAGTGTTTGCAGAAGAAGGTTACACCTTGGCTCTGGCTGAGCTTGGCGAAGCAGATACTCAAGTAAGCGCATACGAAATCGAAGAGCACATCGCTCTTGCATCGGCAGCACTTTTTTCCAGATACACTCAAGCTGAAGAGATGGTTGCTCCCGGAACGCCGATCGACGAATACAAAAAATTCCTCGATGTCGACGCCAGCGGTTGCATCTTCCTCAACGACGCCGAAAACCAGGTCGTCTGTAGAGTATATGTCTTGAAGGGAATGATCGTCGGTATCTACTCCAATACTCAGGGCTGGGTGGAAAAGGATATCAACCTGGTCGAAGACCTGGTTGACAAAAATCCTGGCTACACCTGCGAAACATTCTTCATGCCCACCATGGACGTTCAAGACGTATACAAAGACGGCTTTAGCGCCTCGCCGGAAGCTGGTTCTATTGTCAATTTCGACTGCAGCATCAGAAACTCCGAAGAGAAGGTTGATGTGTTTGCCAACTATATTGTCGCCTTCAAGCGTAATTCGGGCTTCCTGGCAGACAAGGTCAACTATGTCGACAGCCAGAAAAAGGTAATCGACGAATACACGGCGTATTCCAATCCGACTCCCGCCATCAAGCATGCGCATTCCGTGCATCCGCTGGTGTAGTCTGAATTTTCAATGTAGCTGAAACGGGCGGCATATATGCCGCCCCTACTATGCTTAGATTGGCGCTGCATGACCTGCGGCGCCAATTTTGGAACTGGGTAAGATAGTCATAACTGTGTGACCGACGGCGTGAGTGTCTTGAAAGACGAAGAAAACACACCAGTTTCTCTTTCCACCGGCAGCTTGGAAGATGCCACCCTTCCCCTGGCGATTCAAGTTCACTCCGACGGTGAGGCTCCTGCTGCACTTCCGGATCTCATGTTCGGCAAAGATCTGGCGGAGCGCTACGACTTTCCATGCGTTATCGGCGCAGGAGGAATGTCCGTAATTTATCGGGCGACCGAAATGAGCACGGGCAAAATCGTCGCCATCAAAATGCTCAATTCGCGTTGTTTGAATGAAACCACCGTGCGCCGGTTTCAGCAAGAGGCCAAAGCAATTACCAGTCTTAGGCATCCGAACATCATTAGCGTCAAGGATCTGGGCGTTTCGGAAACCGGGCATCCATACATGGTTATGGATTATGTCCTAGGCAAGAACCTGTCCGAGGTTATCAAAGAAAAGGGCTCGCTGTCGATAGAAGAGAGTTTGCCGCGTTTTCTCCAGGTGTGCGATGCCTTACAGCACGCGCATTCAAAAGGTGTTTTGCACAGAGATATAAAACCGAGCAATATCATGCTGTCCAGTCAAGAAGGCAGCTTTGAAGACGCTCGCATCGTGGACTTTGGCATTGCCAAATTGATTGACAGTGAAGGCAAGGATCTGGCTGCGACTCTTACTCGAACCGGCGAATTGTTCGGTAGCCCGCCCTATATGAGTCCGGAGCAATGGCGCGGCGCAGCCGTGGACAGAAGGTCCGACATTTATTCCATGGGCTGCGTCATGTTCGAAACGCTTACTGGAAAGCCGCCTTTTCGAGGTGATTCCGTCGTCGAGACTTTGATGATGCACCTCAACGATACGCCTCCATCACTGCATGAAAAATGTCCTGACAAACAATTTTCCGCACCACTGGAAAGCGTCATAGCAAAATGTCTGGCGAAAGATCCGGCCGAGCGTTTTCAAACGATGGAAGAATTGAAGTTTCGTTTGATGCAGATGGGCAACGCCGATACTGTAAGTCGTGAAAATTTAAAGAACTTGAGGATTCCTTTCAAGATTTCGAGGGTCGGCTTGGTGGGAATCCTATGCCTATTTTTGGGAATTGGGATTAGCCAGTGCATAAACCAAGCCGGTTTCATTCCTCAGAACTCAAAAGAATCCGGCGATCAAGCTGAAGGTCCACCCGGCATTGGTTTTGTTACGTCGTCAACCCAGACTCTTCCCAATCTAAGCCGCTACAAGCGAGCCCTGGTGACAGACAAATTTGCAATGGACTTCATTTGCGATCCAAGAAATCGATTTGAGTCGAGTATCGAGCTTGCCGGCGCTGGTCCTTACCTCGGTGACAGAGGATTGGAAGAACTGCGGAGGTTGGAGAATTTACGGAAACTCGAGCTAAATGGCTGCTTGCTCACTGATAGGACGATGCGTCAGATTGGGACGCTCAAGTTCCTTGAAGAACTCCATTTGCAGAACACTATGATCACTAGTGCCGGGGTTAAGGAACTGGAGAATCTCAGTTCGTTGCAAATCTTGGATCTAAGAAACAATGGCATAAATGACGAGTGCATGCCGTCAATCAGCAAGTTCGATAAATTGACCAAGCTCTATTTGAGTAACACGAGAATAACAGATAAGGCGGTGTCGTTGCTCAAAAATCCGCAGCTTCGAGTTCTCAATTTGGAGCATACGCAAATTTCGGACAAATCGTTGGAGACCTTGGGCAAAAGGACTAAGCTGATTGCCCTGGATGTGGCAGACAACGCCCTTTCGGATGCAGGTCTATCTCACCTGACAAATCTCACCAACATGACGGAGCTGGCCATCCAGAGGACCAACTGCACGGATAACGGTCTGGCATTTGTGGAGAAAATGAGAGAACTGCGGAAACTGCAAGCCGGCAATCGCAATATAACGTCAGCAGCAGTCAGACATTTGCAAGCTTTGCCTGAACTTGTATTTCTTGACCTGAATGACTCGAGTATCGATGACAAAGGGCTTGCTGAGATTAGCAAAATTCAGAGTATCCAGAGTCTGAGCGTGAACCAGACACTGATAACGGACGCAGGATTACCGGAGCTTACGAAATTGCCTGAACTTGCAGAGCTGAATATGTCCCTTACAGATGTTTCTAGTGAAGGGATAAGAGTTCTTGGGAAATCCAAGAAGTTGAAAGTTCTGGATGTATTTCTTTGCCCTAAGGTAACAGGCTCCGGCAATCAATTGAGAGACATACTGCCGCACACTGAATTAGTGCATACTGTGTATTAGCTGAGTCAGGCTATACTCAAAATGCGTTGAATAGACAACGAAGTTCTCGAGGCAAGAGTATGAGACTGTTTAATCGAAAAACCAGAATAATAATCGCTCTTATTGCGGGAGTGATAGGTTTTTTAGTGGCAATAAAGGCTAAGGAAACTGCACATTCGAACATTCAGACACCGGAGCAGGCGCCGGGACATGAGGCGAAAACCACGGCCGCTCCCGATCGTTAACTCCTGTCGTTTAATCTTCAAAGATCTAGGGTTTTATCCATTGCGCGTCGCCGGTGGAATTTTTATGATGTCGAACCTAAGCCCAGATTTTGAGTCGTCTATCACTCAGAGATGCGCACTTACTACATAAACCACAGCCTGCCGGCGTCCCTTGCGCTGGCGATCATAGTCAGTCTCGGCTTGGCCATTCAAACCGGCGCCGCACCACCGCCGAAGCAAGC
>JAYRNY010000715.1:0-7601 GCA_041911975.1 bacterium
GTGTTCTCTCAAGGTCTACACCTGCTTGCTGAGCGCCGCAGCAACGCTGCTTCTTCCTGCCATTGCGACTCTTCCTGCGGCCATGGCGCTGTTCTTCCTGCCGGACGCGCTTCTCGTCATCAGAATGAAGCGCCGCCAGCAAGAGATACGCGAGTCGTTACCGCAGGCGCTCGATCTCATGGTTCTCTGCGTTGACGCCGGACTCGGATTGGATGCAACTATTCGCAGAATCGCCTCGGAAAACACCATCGTGTCGAACGCTCTCAACGATGAACTTCTCACGTTGGGTCGGGACATATTGCTGGGCATGAGCCGCGAGCGCGCCTATCAAGAACTCTACAATCGCACCGGCGTCGAAGAATTGAGAGCACTGACGTCTGCGCTCAATCAATCCACTAAGTTGGGGCTGAGCATTGCCCGTATTCTCAGGAGCCAGGCAGATTTCCTACGCACGAAATTGGCTCAAAAGGCAGAAGAGCGCTCGGCGAAGCTGCCGATTTACATGGCGTTTCCCCTGTGGTTCTGCGTCATGCCCGCTCTTATGGTCATACTACTGGCACCTTCAATCATCACTTTTATGCAAAACGTTCCAACTTCGATATCTAGCGGGGCTGCCGCCGGGCTCTAGGTTTTCGACTCAACAGCCAGACAGCCGGACAAGCAAAACGAAACATCATTAAGCAGTCGGCATAATCGGTAAGACAGGTATTTTTCATGGCATTGGTGCTCCGCAGGCGCAGTTCGAATACGGTCTACAACGACTGGGTCTGGTACGCGCAGCAATCATCTCACGCACCAATGTGAAATTGGCATTGGTAATTTTCAAAGCCGGGAACAAACAACGCTAGCTTAAGCGCCAGCCTAATTCTTCGACAGCATCTTCGTATTTCTTGTCTTTGCTCTGGCAAAGCTTCAAAAGAGTATGTGCATGGTCTTCTTTGAGGGTGCCCTTGTCGATCAGTCCGCAGCATTTGACAGCGGCATCTTTGACGACACGTTTGATGGCACCCTGAGCGACAAGCAGCGAAACTAACTCACCACCAACTTGTTTCTTCATCTTTTTCGCTTCATCAATCTGGGCATCTTTGATTAGACCAGCTCGTTTGATCAAATCGAGCACCGGATCGCCGGAAGTAGGTTGTGCTACAGGCACGCTCTGATGCGACATCTGCTGCTGTTGCTGCGGATGCATTGCCGACTGCATTTGAGGTTGCTGCATTCCTTGCT
The DNA here is from genome assembly GCA_041911975.1 of bacterium. Taxonomy (GTDB): domain Bacteria; phylum Cyanobacteriota; class Vampirovibrionia; order Obscuribacterales; family Obscuribacteraceae; genus QKMZ01. The sequence continues at coordinate 1,228 of JAYRNY010000715.1, forward strand.
GCGGCATTCCTTGCTGCGGCATTCCTTGCTGCGGCATTCCCTGTTGCGGCATTCCGGGCATTTGCTGAGGCATGCCAGGCATTCCCGGCATTCCCGGCATGCCTGGCATGCCTGGCATTCCAGGCATTCCTGGCATCGGATAGCCAGGCATCGGATACGGCGCCATGGGCGGCATTCCATAACCCTGCATGGGATATGGGGGCATGGGCGGCATGCCGTAGCCCATCGGCGGAGGCATCGGCACCGAAGGAGCCGGCGCGGCAGGAGAAACTTTCTTGTGCTTGTCCGTATCGATTTTGGTGGAAGCGTTCTTCAGGTCATGGTAAACATCGATAGCGCCTTGATAGCGATCTTTCAGCTGCTTGGCCATCGCCTTGAAAACAATGTCCTGTATTTGCTGGTCGTACTGCACGTTCGGTCTCACGACACTGAAGAGAGGCGGCATTTCATGAATGTGCATGTACATTGCTTGATACGGGTTTTCGCCGAGCAGAGGCACTCTTCCCGTGATCGCCTCATACATGACGCAGCCCAGCGAGTATATGTCCGTGCGCCAGTCCATAGCCGCGCCCATGCACTGCTCGGGACTCATGTAGTGCGGGCTCCCGACAACGTCGCCGGTGCGAGTCAATTCCATGAGCGTACCGTCATTGCGAGGCATGATTTTGGCAACCCCGAAGTCCACAATTTTTACGAGATCGCCGCCGTCAGGCCCGTTGATAAGCATGACGTTGCTCGGTTTCATGTCGCGGTGAACGATGCCTTTGGAGTGTGCGTGTGCCAGTCCTTCGCAGCATTGAATGAAAATTTCCAGGAAGCGATCGACGTTTAAAGGCCCCTGCTGGCGCAGGACTTCCTTCAAACTGACTCCTTCGATGTACTCCATAACCAGGAAGGGTTGACCGCTCGGAGAGAAGTCGCAGTCATACACCATGACGCAGTTAGAATGGCTCAGGGAGCTGGTTGCATTCACTTCCTGCTCGAAGCGTTTCTTAGAAGAGAGGTCTTCCAATAGGTGACCATGCAGTACCTTAATTGCGACAATTCGATCCATCTTTAAGTGACGGGCTTTATACACGACACCCATACCGCCACGGCCCACTTCGTTGACGATCTCATAGCGATCGGACAGAACAGAACCGGGTTTGAGTAAACCTCCGCTCTGTTCCGGCGTGTCTCTGCGCTCTACGTATTCCCGCCGGGGCTCCGCCGCAGGCTTGCTGTTGCGCTTCTTAGGATCTTCTTCTTCCTCTTCCGGATACCCACCGGGTGGGGGTTTCAACGAATCAGGAATGACGGCTGCCGGTCCTGTCGGTTTGGCGGTCGCTACCAAAATACTGTCGATCAGCTCGATATCCGGGGTTCTGTAGTTCCATAGCTCATTGGAATCAGTTCCAGACTGCAATGCGAGCACCCAGTAGACCTCATTCTCATCAGCCGAGTGAGCGTGTTTTACTACCAGCTGATACTCGCCCTTGTCGCCCTCTGCCTGCCAGGTCATAATCTGGGTTTGCTGAGGATTGAGAAGAGCCAGTTTCTGCGTGTTCTTCAGCTCAATCTCCGAGGGAAAGCCTTCCAGCTTGATGACGTTCGTCAGCTGTTTTTGCTGTTGGTTTTTCTTATTGATGAAGGAGTCTTTGAGTGGCATGTGAGAGTGGGAAAAACAGTGGCAAAAACGTAGGGGCGAGCGAGAACAAGGCTTCTAATCAATTTTTCCCGCCACAAAAAGAAAATACACTCTTTGGAGGATAGATCTGAAATTTATCAGACCACAGATGCCGCCTGAATTCTATGCAAACTGGCTGAGCAGGTAATTGGGCAGGTTTTCGGGCGGCGAAAAATAATCTATCGGTTGTAGATCGGCAATAAACATTGGCGTCCGCAGCTTTTCTACTTTCTTTTATAGTACGACATGGAGCAAAAAGGAGAACCCCGGGGTCGGCAGCTGAAAGCTGCTTTCCCAGGGGTTCTCCGAGTACTGCAAAAGACACCTTACGACAGTGGTGGCCGTAGACTCGCATCCAATCAGCCACCACTTGGGGTTGTGCGTAGTAACAGCAGCGTTCCTATTAGGGAATTCAGCTAATCCATCGACAACCTTTGCCGCTTGTTGCAGGTGCTTGAACACTTGTTCTCCAGTGGTTTCTCCTGGCTGGTCAGCCGACCCAAGGCGTAGCCGCCTCAGAATTAGCTTTCCTTCTTCGGATTGACCACAACGAGCGCAGTGCTCATCTCCTTCACCACCACATCCTGGAACTGACGAGCGACCATGTCCATCTGGTCCTTGGTACCGCGAACAGTGAAGGTCGCCTCGTAAGGCGCCTCGAAGCTCACGGTCACAGTGACGACCTTCAGGCCATAGATCTCCTTCAGCTCGTGCTGGATGGCTCCGACTTCGGCCGCGAGGTCATCCCTCGAGTCCTGCGTGATGGTGACACTCCAGCTCTTGGTGTTCTCGCGAGTGACGGCGGCACGCAGCTTTGAAATGCGCCGCTGGAAAGCGACACCCTTCATGCTCTCGGCCGTATCACCCAGGAACGTCTTCAGACCCTCGATGTCCTCATCGGTCACGCCGGCGCCGCGAGCGATCGCAAACGTCAGCCTGTCGGACTTGCCGTCCCACGTCACGCGCACCAGGTCGCCGCCGAGAACCTTCTCCGGGTTGTCCCGGTCGAGCATCCGACCCAGAGGCACTTCGATGTACCTCATGATCGTCCGCTTCAGGTTCGCGACGTCTTCGTCGGCCGCTTTGAGCAGGAATTCACGCGCGCTCTGCTGAACGTCGAGCGTGAAGTCGTCGCCGCGAGGCATCTGGTCGATGATGCGATCCGAGAACTGGGCAACCTGGATGTCGACGACCTGCATCGTCTGATCCCGGTTCAGCTCACGGTACACGGTCACCTGGTCGATGCGGTTGCGGAACTCCGGCGGGAAGCGCTTCTCCATTGCCTCCTTGACGATGTCGAGCACTTCCTCGTGCGCCAGCTTCTTGGGCTCACGCTTGATGAAGCCGATGCCGCCGCCCTTCTCTTCCTTTTCCACCTTTTCCATCGCGAGGTTGTCGGTCAGGATGAAGACGGTGTTGGAAAAGTCGGCCGTTTCGCCGTTGCCGAGGACCTTGCGGCCCTTGTCGAAGACCTCCATCCAGAACTTGAAGAAGTCCGGACCGGACTTGGAGAATTCCTCGAGCACGACGACGTCGATCACTTCACCGGAATGCATCCGCACGCGGATACGGTTCCAGTCCGTGACCTTGCTGTAGCCGTCGACCTGAGCCAGGCGGCCCGGGTCTTCCATGAGAGCCTTCAGCTCGACCGGCTTGCGGTAGCCGACGTACTTCGGCGGCGCGCCGATGAGGTCCATCATCTGGCTGTCGTCGTAGTAGTCTTCCGACGTGATGCGGGTCAGCGCGTCTTCGTCGCCGTGGAACATGTATGCCAGCGTCTGTGCCAGCAGGGACTTACCACGACGAGACTTGCCGACCAGGTAGTAAATGCCGAGCGGGTGCTTCTTGTTCCGCATCGGGTTGCGCAGACGGGCACGAACGTCCAGAGCGATCTGGCGCGCTTCGGGCTGACCGATCAGGCGCTTGTCGAACTCCTCGCCGAACGAGACCTCGACGTCCGACTGGGCGTCGAGATCCACGACATCGAACACGGGTTCGAACTTGCGTTCGTCACGCTTGCCGCGCGTCGTCCGCTTTTCGCCGGGCTTGTCACCACGGCCTCTTTTGCCTTCAGAACTTGTAGTCATGATTCTAACTCCTTATTGGACCGTGCAAAGCCCCGGTCCGGTTTGGTTAGCGGCAGGAATGTCGCCAACAGAAAAGCGCCCCTCCACCCGGAGAAGCGCCAACATTTGGCGACACTTCGTCGCCTCTACATGAACAACCTGGCTAAACCGTTGATTCTTTCAGCATGTCGAGATACGACCGCGGAACGAACTCACGATGCTCACCAAGTAACTCGAAGACTTCAGAGCGAATTCTCTCGCGAGCGGCTTTCACGTCCCCACCTACGGGTACGATGATTTCCACTTCGAGATAGTTGCCACTGTAGACCCCGAGTCCTGTCACCCGGTCGACGGACACGACCACCTGAACGCCTTCGCTTTTGGCATCGGCGCCGCCAGGTCGAGAGGACGAGTAAGACCGGCGAACCTTGCTGAATGACAAGAACGAAGCGCCCGCAACCAGTCTTCCGACCAGCCTGAGCACAACGCTTGCCAAAAGCCCGATTTCACCTTCCTGCTCTCGTCTTTCTCGCTCACCGTCAATCGTCACCCAATCTTTCAGAGTGAGAATGCGGCGTCTTACCTCGCCTTCAGACTCGACACGAATGCGAATCATGTCTTCATCTTTCATGGCGGGCAGGAAAGTGTCGGTCATCGTCAACTCACCGATAGGTCGAAAACCGCCTTCGGACAAGCGCGACTCCAGAGTGTCGGCTTCACCTTCGAAAAGACGAAACTTGCGTTCCACCTCGAGGTGAGCCTTCTCCGGTTGCTTATCCTTTAGCGATCCCGAACGCAGGATGAACAGCGCAAGCGACTTAAAAAGACGCCTGGCAATTCGAGCCTTCCCTGACATTCGAAACCTCCTGGCCTATTGCCGTTCGCGGTAAGGTGACTCAAGCCGAAAGCTCGAGAAACCCGCTAGTTAGCGCACCCTCACTCCATTTCCAAGCATCAAGCGCGACCAACTATAACTCCCCCATTTCACTAGGAGAGACTATAGTTTCGCACTAAAGAAGGCTTATTTGATTGGATTTCGGATAGAAGGTAACCGCGACGATGTGATTGAACAGATGTCATGAGATTACTTGGGCTAGCATCAAAATGCTAATCCCCCGTCTGCAAGGCAAAGAACGACGGGTAATCAAGGTTGAACGAGATTACGCGAGAGATAAACTCTGCACAGCCAACCGCTTGGCATCTTGCGGCGTCCTCTCCTTTGTGGTTTTTGGGGTACACTTTGCAACTTAGCCAAGCGCCGCAACAGTCCACCGCAAACCAGTTGTCAGGATTCTAAAGAAAAAGTGAATGGCGCGGTTGCGCTAACGCTATTTTTATAGCTCTCAAGTTTGTAAGCTCATTGTTACCTTCCGTTTTTACTTCAATTCGCGCGATCTCCAACAGAGAATCTTTTTTCCGAGCACATTCGCTTCTTTTCCTCGCCTCCTAGTGTGGCGCAGAGAGAACTATGTTATAGCTCGCATCGCGCGGTTGCACTGAATTCGGAAGAAATGCATTCGCAACACTTCGCTGTGTCCGCACTCAGTTCAGCACCTGTTCCTGCGGGGCTCTAAGCACGCTCGAGCAGCACTTTCGACACAAGCATAACCATCCAACCGCGTCTTGGGCTGTCCGAGACGTACAAGGAGCTACCTGTGAAAAAGCACTTCATTCAAGGCTCACAGGTCATTAAGGGCTTCATAGGTACCTGGCGGAAGCGCTTCCGTGACTATGTGAACCAGTGTTTGACGAGTGGTTTCATCCCGTATACCTTCCGCCCGCTCCAGTTCCTCGGCAAGCATCTTGCCAAGATCTGGATGTTCATCCAGGTTGGGCGGATTCGTATCGAAGGTGCAGAGAACCTCAAGCCGGAAGGCCGGGTCATCTTCTGCCCCAACCACTCAAGCATGTTCGACGCACCCGTCATCTTCTCGATCATGAAGCGGTATCCCCGCTACATGACCGCCTACGAAGAGATGCGCGGCGTCGCAGGCCTCAAGGCTGTCGTCATGGGTGCTTTCGGCTGCTTCGCGGTCGATCGCTCTCGCGGCAAGACGGTTCTCGAGCCTGCTATCAACGTTCTCTTGAAGGGTGACCCGCTGGTCATCTTCCCGGAGGGCAAGATCAGTGGCACCGGTGAATACCTCCCCTTCAAGAAGGGCTCTGCTCTCATCGCCATCGGCGCATGCGAGAAGCTCGACCACAAGGAGAAGGTGGGCATCGTGCCTATTCACATTTGCTTCCACGGCCGCGACGCTGCAACCGCTGGTGGCCCGTATGGAGCCATGGGTTTCAAGTGGCGCAAGGGAGCAACCGTGACGGTCGGCAAGCCGATTTGGATCCACGATCTGAATCCGCTCACCCCCGAGAACGTCACCGATCAGGTGCGCAAGGCAATCACTGAGCAGGTCTGTTCAACTACGTCGCTGCCAAGCGCCAGTTGAGGAGGGACCGCGAATTGATTGCCAAAGATACTACTGAAAGCGCACTACAGCGTGAGAAGAGAGGCGAGATGCAAAACATCGGACCTCTCTTCTCCATTTTTGCAGAGACTCTATTATATTCTTTCGTAGAATTACTCTGAAGAGAGATACCATGAGAGACGGTTGTCATCAGCGATATACAACCACCAGTTGTGGAAA
>JAYRNY010000716.1:0-8882 GCA_041911975.1 bacterium
CGTTTGTTTTTGAGAAATCAGCCACCACGAATGGTACCGGATTTGTGGTGTGCGCCGTATGCGGCTCGCCTGTTTGCGGGTCGATCATCTGTTCGACGTTGCCGTGGTCGGCCGTCACCAAAAGAATACCTCCGGCTTCCTGCGTTGCCTGCAAGAGTTCGCCGAAAGCTTTATCGACAGAGTCGACAGCCTGCACTCCGGCTTCAAGAACACCGGTATGACCGACCATATCAGGGTTGGCAAAATTGAGCACGATAAAAGGATACTCGCCGCTTCTTATTGACTGGCAGGCCAGCTCGCAGACTTTGGGCGTCTGCATCTCCGGTGCGCGATCGTATGTAGCTACTTTGAGGGAAGGCACGAGAATTCTTTGCTCTCCCGGCTCTTCTTTTTCTCTGCCACCATTGAAGAAATATGTGACGTGCGCATACTTTTCGGTTTCAGCAATATGCAGTTGTTTCAAACTCTTGCAGGAGAGGAGTTCCGGCAAAGTATTCGTTATATCCGACGCCGGCAATGTCTCCGGTGAAAATGCAATGGGCAGATGCAGTGATGAATCGTATTCGGTCATGCAGGCGTAGTAGATTTCCGGCACGGTGGGCCGCGCAAAATCATTGAAATCTTTTTGCGTCATTACTCTGCTTATCTGACGCACGCGATCCGGCCTGAAGTTGAAACAGATCATGCTGTCGCCGCTTTTCACCGGTCTTTGCGTGATGATATAGGGCTCGACGAATTCATCGCCTTTGTCATGCGCGTAAGAATCTTTGACGGCATCTTGCGCACCGGCTGCGGGCTTTCCTTCACCAAGAACGATGGCGCGCCAGAATTTTTCAACGCGTTCCCATCGCATGTCCCGGTCCATCGCATAATATCTGCCGCACACGACGCCGATTTTGCCGAGTCCTTGCAGCTTTTCTTCCAGCTCGCGCATAAAGCGAAGCGCCGATCTGGGAGGAGTGTCTCTGCCGTCTAAGATCGGGTGAACGATCAATTCTTTTACTTTGTGTTGCTTGGCCAGCTCGATGAGACCATCCAGATGATCCGGACTGGAGTGCACGCAACCGTCTGAAACCAGACCGAAGACATGCAGAGCTCCATTGTGTTCCTTGGCATACTCGACGGCATTGGTGAGCACAGGATTGGTGAAGAAAGTTCCGTCTTGGATGGTGCGGCTGATGATTGTCAGTTTTTGCACAACTGATCTGCCCGAACCGATTGTCAAATGCCCGACTTCCGAATTGCCCATCAAACCTCTGGGCAGCCCGACCGCCTCGCCTGATGCTTCCAGCCGGCAGTTGGGAAATTCGGTAATCAAACGTTTGTAATTTGGCGTTTTTGCCAGCTTCACCGAATTACCTTTCGTCTCCGGTGAGATTCCCCAGCCATCCAAAACCAAAAGCGTTACCGGTCCCAAGTTATGCCTCACTTATATAGTTGTATGTGTAGGAAAGTTCGCGTAAGGCCGGCATGGTCTTGCTCAAAGGCAAAGCCGGGCTGAACGCAGCCGAATAATCGTACTGCACAGGCACAATGTAAATGTGCATATCGATAAAATATATATGCGCTCACGGATAAGATTTATTTGGGATTTCTGTGTATCTTTGGAAGCTGTTCGAATTCGCGACAAATCTTCCTAGTAAGAACCTATACATAAAGTGATGTCTGACGTAAACAGTCAGGACAATGCAAAAGATCCAGCTCGCACCTCTTCCACATCTGAATGGATCGCTGAGGTAAGCCATGAGCTGCGTCTGCCTATAGCCAACGTCAGTTTGCTCGTGGAAACACTCCTCGATGGTGGGCTGGAAGACCCTGCAGTAGCGCGGAGAATGCTGGAGCGTGCCAAGCAGGAATGCGATCGCCTGCAGAGTCTGGTCAATGACCTGTTGTCCGTAGAAAAACTCTCAGAGACCCGCGATGAGGTCGCTCGTGAATGGGTGGATCTGCAAAATCGCGCTGACTATGCGGTCGATTCAACCGCCAAGCTGGCTAAATCAGGATCCGTCAACGTAAAAATTGCGGTTGAGACTGGATTTCGCGTGTTCGCCAATAAAGAGCAAATCGACCAGGTGCTGCTCAATCTCTTGGAAAATGCCATCAAGTTCACGCCTGAAGGCGGCATTGTCACGATCAGGTCAAACGGAACTGGCAGTTTTTCTGTCAGCGATACCGGCATTGGCATGCCGGAGGCGGAGATTCCCAAGATATTTGCCCGCTTCTACAGAATAGACCGCTCCAAGAGCAAAGGATCGACAGGTCTCGGCTTGTCTATCGTTAAGCATATTGTTGATCTTCACGATGCTAAGATAAATGTTCAATCGAAAGAGGGGGAGGGCTCCACATTCACCCTGGAGTTCCCCGGTCCACGCTTGGGCGGCGGAGGCTAAGAGCGCAAAATGAGCAAAACGCCCTTGAAAGTTATGTTGATTGATGATGACGAGACCATTCTCGACACTCTTCAATTCAACTTGAAGCGGCATGGTTTTGAAACTTTTGCTTTTAAAAACGGCAAACATGCGCTGGCTGAATTTGATGAAAAGAATCCGGCGCTCGTCATCATCGACTGGATGTTGCCGGATCTGGTCGGTCCGGAGATCTGCAAACTAATTCGCTCGCGCACGACCGACGTGCCGATTCTCATGCTGACCGGGCGCTCTCGCCCGGATGATGTGGCAGAAGGGCTGGCCAGTGGAGCGGACGATTATTTGTCAAAACCGTTCAGCGTCGTCGAGCTGATGGCGCGCATTCAAGCTCTGCTCCGACGCAGTTTGAAAGACACGGCTGCCGCCAAAGGGGCAGGCAAAATTATTGTCGGTGAGCTAGTGCTGGACGACGACGCCAAGTCAGTGGCACACAAAGGCAAACCCGTCGAGCTGTCTCCCAAAGAATTTTCTCTTCTCAAAGTTTTGATGAAGAACGTCGGCAAAACATTGTCCACCGAAACTCTGCTCAACAAAGTGTGGGGCGCGGATTTCCAGGGAGATACGAAGACAGTGGCAGTGCATGTTCGCTGGCTCAGGCAAAAACTGGAAGACGATCCGAAAAATCCGACTTTGTTGGAGACTGTTCACCGCTCTGGTTATCGATTGAACGAAACAGGATGACAATTACATGAGAGAGACACCATTTGTGGTGTCAGAAGAAGGAAGCAAAAAAGGTTCAAAATTCTGATTTTAGAGGACGGAAAGAGTGACAGCAGAAGCGATAACCTTACTCAAAGAAGACGTGCTTTCTCTCGGGCGCATGGTCGACAACACGGTTGACATGGTCACCAACTTGCTGAAGCAAGATGACACTGTTCGTCTTGAGGAAGTCGAAGATCAGGAAAAGCGGATCAACGACTGGTCACAGGAGATCGAAGAGAAGTGTCTGGAACTTCTGATAGAAAAAGACAACTTGAGCGCTAAAGACGTGCGCACGCTAGTCAGTTGCACGATTATAGTTTCGAAGCTTGAGCGCCTGGGCGATCATGCCAATCGAGTTGCACGCATTGCTTCATGGGCTACGGAAGAAGAGATTGACGTTCCCGAGGAACTGCCGCAAATGTGCGCGGTCGTTCATCACATGATGCAGGATGCTCTGCTTACGTTCGTCACCAATGATTTGAACAAAGTCATGGAAGTGCTGCAAAAGGACAGCCAGGTCAATTACTTGCACGACGTTATGTCGAAGCGATTGCTTTCCCAATTGGGAGAGCAAGAACAAGCCAGTGCACACATGGGAGCTCAGTTCCTCTTCTGCGCCAGATTCATCGAGCGCATGGGCGACCTGTGCACGTCCGTGGCAAAGCGAGTACATTTTATAAATACGGGCAAGCGTCTTTCTTCGCGCAGCCCTGCTCCGGACAGGGGATAGATTCATGAGGACACGGACGTGCCGGTAATCGTCGTCAGCGGTGAGGAAGAGTTCGAAGTCTCGAGAAAGGTCGCGGACTACAAAGCGAAGCTGCTCGATCCAGAGTGGTCGCAATTTAATTTCACCAGGCTGGAAAATTGCGACCTGACTGAGATCATAGATGCGGCTGCCACCCTTCCTTTTGGTATGGGCAACAAAGTGATTTTGATCGATCGCTGCGACTTGTTCACGAAAAAACGCGGCAAGGAGAAGGACAGTAAAAAGGAAGAAGCATCATCGGCAAGCAAAGAAAAGCAGCTTGAGTCCCTAAGCAAGGCTCTGCAAAACGTCGCGCCGAACACGTATATCATCTTCTCCTGTCCTCACAATTTCGATTCGACTTTGAAAACGTCTAAGGCTGTAAAACCTCATTGTACGCTGGAAGAGTATCCTAAGGAAAAATACTATAGCGGTTCTGAAAATCCCAAACTGCATACGTGGTGCGGCAAGGAAGCGAAGCGATTTAAAGCCACCATAGACGATGCGGCGATTTATTATCTTCTCGACAGTTTTGAGGCGGATCTGCGCAGCGTTTCTGCGGAGATACAAAAAGCGGCAGTCAGCATTCTACCGGCAACTCACATAACTCATGCGACAGTGGTCGCTCTGAGCCCGCATCATTCACATGTTTTCACCTTGGCTGAAGAATGGATAAGCGGCAAGACAGGGCAGGCGCTGGTGAGCTGCCAGGAAATTCTCTCGCGCCAGAGTGCCATGCCGGTGATCGCTCTACTGCAGACATTCCTCAGCAAGTGGATACACATGCGAGCACTTGTCGACAATATCAATTCATCGCTTCCGGGCGGCCCGGGATTGAACCGCAGGGAATTGCCGATGTCCGAAATGGCAAAACGCATTGCCAGTGAATTAGGTCAGCGATCGACTTTCATTGTCGAAAGAGACTTGCGCAATATCTCGAAGCACTCTCTTGATTCGCTGGTGGCGAAGCGTGAGCGGTTGACAAAAATTGAGTATCTTGTGAAGACAGGTCAGATGCCGGAGGTGCAGGCTCTGGAATCATTTATTGCGAGTTGAGTTGAGGTTTTAGTTTCTACTGATTGATGATAAATCTGGCAACACAAGGGAGCTGAACCAAACATGCAGGGTGAAAGATACGACGTTGATGAAATGACTTCCCGCGACATGTGGCGAATTTTTCGCATCATGTCCGAATTGGTAGAAGGCTTCGACGAGTTATCGAAGATACCGCCTGCGGTGTCGATATTCGGTAGCAAGAACAGCCAGCCCGGCGACAAGGAATATGAATTGTGCAGAACCATTGCTGCAAAGCTGGCAGAGCGGAACTTTGCAGTTATCACCGGCGGCGGACCAGGCATCATGGAAGCCGGCAACAGAGGGGCTTTCGAGGCAGGCGGCGTATCCGTCGGCTTGGGTATTGATATCCCCGGTGAAGGAAAGGACAACAGATTTCAAACCGTCCCTTTGAGCTTTCACTATTTCTTCGTGCGCAAAGTGATGTTCGTCAAATACGCGGTTGCCTTCATTATGATGCCGGGTGGATTGGGATCAATGGATGAGCTTTTTGAAGCGGCGACACTGATGCAAACAGGAAAAATCAAACGCTTTCCTTTGTATCTGGTCGGCAGCGATTTTTGGAAGCCGCTACTTGATTGGCTGAGCGGACCGGTTTTGGCAAAAGGATATGTCAAACAACAGGATCTAGATTTGATGACGGTGATTGACGATCCTGATGAGCTTGTCGAAGCAATCTCCTGGTGTCAAACGGAAAAGTGTTATGACATGGAATTGGGCATCAAGGCGCGCCCCAAGACGCCGCCCAAATCGCCCGGGCAGCCGTAGAAGTAAAAAATATGTAATTCCAGCGGCTTAGTTTTCCACGACGTATTCGCGTGTTTGAACCGGCTCATTAAGCGAAACTCACTGTAGTGCGTCGGAATTAAGGAATGTGGTAAAAGTTCGAGCCTTAATTGATCTTCCAAATATAATCCGCAGTTGAGCCACTTCAGCCGGTAGTAAAGGTCCGCGCCGAAGAAGTGCCTGTGAAAATTTGGGAGGAAGGTCCTTGAAGATTGCTGTTTGCGTAAAAGCGGTGCCCGATACGGATGCCAGGATTGCTATCGCTGCCGACAAGAAAAATATTGATTACACCGGCGTAAAAATCATTACCAGTCCCTACGATGAATTTGCCATCGAGGAAGCGCTCAAGTTGAAAGAGAAGCATGGCGGCGAAACGACAGTTTTCTCTGTCGGCGGCGCTGAGGCTACTGATGTTTTGCGCGACAGCCTGGCACGCGGCATCGACGCTGCAGTTCATATTAATGACGAAGAATTTGCCAACCTTGGACCGCTCGGCACTGCCAAAGTTCTCGCCGCTGCTCTCAAAGACGGCGGATACGATGCCATCTTCTGCGGACAGCAAGGGGTAGGCGGAGACAACAACCAGGTCCCCTCGATGCTTGCAGAATTGCTCAATTTGCCGCAAGCCACAATCATCGTCAAACTGGAAATCGACGGCACCAAATTCAAAGCCGAAAGAGAAATCGAAGGCGCTCACGAATTTGTTGAAGGAAATCTTCCTGCTGTATTCAGCACACAGAAAGGTTTGAACGAACCCCGCTATCCATCCATCAAAGGGGTGATGGCTGCCAGACGCAAAGAGATTGCAGTGAAGAATGCCGAAGCTCTCGGCATCAAAGGAAAATTCGCTGCCGAAAATCGCAAGATCAAAGTCAAAGAAATGTCCTTGCCGAAAGAAAGACCGGTAGGTCGCAAACTCGACGGCGACGTTGACGCTCAGGTCAAGCAATTGGTCGATCTTTTGAGAACGGAAGCGCGAGTCATCTAACGCGCGAACTAGGGTTTTTACACGAAAGTTTTTCAGGAGAAAGTGAGATGGCAGAGGGATTTCTAATTTTCATAGAACAGCGCAACGGACAGATTCGCAAGGCCAGTCTGGAAGCGCTTTCTGAAGCATATCGTCTGAGTGAAAAGGTGGGCGGCAACGTCACCGCGCTCATCGTCGGCAAAGACGTCAAGGCGCTTGCCGGCAACTTGCCGAAGTATCACCCGCACAAAGTTCTCGTTGCAGACAGCGGTGATTTGGCAAACTATTCCACTGAAGGTTATGCGGCAGCGCTGGTTGAAGGTATCAAGGCAGTTTCGCCGAAATATGTATTTGCTGCCAACACAAGCATGTCCAAAGATCTGATGCCGCGCGTAGCGGCACGTCTGGATGCTCCGTGCGTATCGGACGTCACCGACTTCGAATTGGACGGCAAGAATCTCTTGCCCAAGCGCCCGCAGTATTCAGGCAAGGTCTACACGGTCTACGAATTCAATTCGGACCTGGCGCTCATGACCTTGAGACCGAACGTATTTGCCGCACAAGAAAGCAGCAATAACGTCAACTGCCCGATCGAAGATGTGCAAGTTTCCACTGGAGAGATCAGAGCCAAAGTTACGGAAACACACGCAGCAGCCGGCAACAAGATTGAGTTGAGCGAAGCTTCCATCATCGTCTCAGGCGGACGCGGAATCAAAGGACCGGAAAATTGGCCCGTTCTGCAATCGCTTTGCGACGAACTCGGCGCTGCCCTCGGTGCATCCAGAGCAGTAGTCGATGCCGGTTGGATCGACCACCAGCATCAAGTAGGACAAACCGGCAAGACCGTTAGCCCGCAGCTCTATATTGCCTGCGGAATCTCAGGCGCTATCCAACACCTGGCCGGAATGAACTCCTCCAAAGTGATTGTTGCCATCAACAACAATCCGGAAGCGGAAATCTTCAAGCATGCCACTTACGGCATTGTTGGAGACTGCCTGGAAGTGGTTCCGAAACTGACCGATGAACTGAAGAAAATGCACGCAAACGGATAAAACCGTTTTGTGCCAAAAGAATTTGAGCACCTCCTGGATGTCAGGAGGTGCTCTTTGTTTTTGCCGTACCTGTCAGGCTCTACGGCGATGAGATCAATTACAGGTAGTCAATAGTACTAATTGATAATATGCACAATTGGAAAACTATCACTGGTTGACAACTTGAGATTCAACCACACATTGCCTTTCAATGATTTTTAGCAGCCTGAGCTACTTGCTATTCCTTCCGGTCGTCCTCCTGGCGTATTGGCTTTCGTCCGGCACGCTCAGGCGCGTAATCCTGCTTGCCGCCAGCTACGTCTTCTACATGAGCTGGTTGCCTTCATACGGTCTTTTGCTTTTCTTTCTCACAGCAGCGAATTATCTGCTTGGTCTGGCGATTGCGACGCATCGAGAAAAGAAAGTGCTTTTGTTTCTCTCGCTGGCAGTCAATTTGGGAAGCCTGGCATATTTCAAATACGCCAACTTTCTTTGCCAATCGCTGTTCGACCTGTTGAGAGGCACGCACGGCGCTTTTGTCCTGATGCCGGTGCCGGCAGTCACACCGGTTTTGGACATCATTCTTCCTCTGGGAATATCTTTCTTCGCCTTCGAGTTCATCCATTACACGGTGGATGTGAGAGCCGGTGGCAAGCCGGTCAAAAACCCCATCGATTTTGCACTGTTTGCGGCATTTTTCCCGTCGCAAATTTCCGGGCCTATTAAGCGCTATCAGCAATTTGACGAGCAACTTAATGCACCCAAGTCTCTCAATCACCAGGATGTGGTTGAAGGGCTCGGGCTCCTGATGAAAGGTTTGTTCAAGAAAATTGCTCTTGCCGATAACCTGGGCGCTATCACCGCCCTGGGCGTTAATCGAGTAGCCGATCTTGGATCGCTCGATTCATGGATACTGATGTTTGCGTTTCTCCTGCAAGTCTATTTTGACTTTTCCGGCTATACGGACATGGGCATAGGCTCGGCGCGGTTGCTCGGCTTTCACCTGCCCAACAATTTCGACTTGCCATACATAGCTTCAAAGAATTTGATCGATTTCTGGCAGCGCTGGCACATCACCCTGACTTCATGGTTGCGCGATTACGTGCAGACACCTCTAACTGGCTTTCGCGCGTCGCGCTTGCGATTCA
>JAYRNY010000717.1:0-1990 GCA_041911975.1 bacterium
ACACGGACACCAACAAGATGAGAAAGTACCTGGATACAAAAGCGGCCGTGCAAGTGCCTGACGACAAAGCTCTGTGGGTAATTCCCAAGTACAGAAAAGTCCGCAATGTGGCTGATGTTACCAACATAACCGATGAGAATTTCATCAAAGACCTACTCGGCAAGCCGTAGACAAGCACGATTGGATGGAGCTAATTTGATGACGGTTAGCACTTAGCGCAGGCGGCGAAAGCCTCGAGTCACCAGAATTACTAAGAACTGCCTAAGAGTTTCACTTGATTACGCGGCGGGTGATAGTCTGAAAAGACTTGCACACCCGCAACCTCCGAAAAAACAGATGCCATTGCCTGGCTTGACCAGCATTTTCGAACCGAACACGTTCGCCCAATGGGGCTTGAACTGGCTCGTGCTCGTCTGCCTGGCGTGCTGGGGAATCTGGGGTATCTTCGACAAGAAAGCGCTCAACTTCGCCTCCAATCGCGACGTCCTGTTCGCGATGTTGATCTGCCAACTGCCGCAAGTTCCGCTCTGCCTCTGGATGTTGCAGTGTTTCCACCCAGGTTGGCAAGCGCCTGGCGCCCTAGTCTACTATTGTGCAATCGGAGCTGCATTTTATGTTGTCAGCATGATCAGCTACGTAACCGCCATGTCGCGAGCCGAAGCCGGTTTTGTCCTGGGATTCACCGCCGGATATCCGCTTGTTGCGCAGATCTTAGCAGTGTTCATTCTGGGTGAAAAGCTCGTACCCGGGCTAATGTTCGGTGGTGCACTAATTGCCGCCGGCGTCTTCTCGGTGGGTTTGACCGGAGACAAACACAAAATAACGGAAGCTCAATTTTCAAACGACGAACATATTGATGAACGCGAGCGCCTCCTGGCAAATTTGCGCCTCGCCAGCTCTGACGAGCCTTTTCCCTTCAGCTCGCCTGGTGGTGACCGCGTTGCAGTTGCTGTTTTAGATCGTCCCGCTGAAACCGCGACGTTGGCTGTTCAGATCATGAAAGCACCGGCAATCTTCAACCCGAGCGCTTTCTCAAGACTGATTGTTCCTGTATGCGTCGTACTTGCGACACTCACCTGGGGCATCAAGGGACTGTTCGATAAAATTGCCGTCGGCATGGCGCCACCATTGGTGGTGTACTTCGTGGAGCTGCTGCTCAACCTGACCACACTCATTCCTTTCTGCCTGTATTTCCTCATCTCAGGAAAACGCCCACAACTGCATGCGCGCGGTGCCTGGGTTTTCACCGGACTGTCGACACTCACTCTGGCAATAGGCGGCTGGTCATATCTCGCTGCATTAGGCATGGCCAGCGCATCTTACGTAATAACAATCACGGGTTGCTATCCGCTTCTGATGTACGGTTTCACCCTCTTGTTCCTCAAAGAACGTTTCAACGCCACCCGCTTGCTGGGCATCGCGCTTATCGTCATTGGCGGCATTTGCGTGCAACTGACGCAGCATTAGACAGGCACCCGATTTTCAGCGGGCGCATCCAATGCGCCCCTTCAGTCTCTCTAGAGAAAACACTGGGACCGCTGGTAGATCCCGGTGCCAAAAGTCAGAAAAAACAGCTTATTGACCAAATATGTTTATCATGTTGGCCATGTCATTGACCCGGTTGGCATTGTCGATTGCCCTTCTAACTTCCCGGTCATTTTCATGAATTCTTCTGCGATCATCCCTATGATCTTCTCTTTGATCGTTTCTGTGGTCATGGTTGTCGTTGTGCTTATCGAGCTGGTGTTCGATAACAGCGCCGACAACAGCCCCTATTACAGCTGATTTCCCGTCAATTCCGCGGTTGCCTTCTCTGGGCTCCTCGTAAGCAGGAGGCTCATTGTAGACGGGAGGAAATTCTATGTGGCCGGCAGGGATGCTAAAGACATAGGGACCATTGCGATCTCTGCCAACTGATTCCACTGATACTGCTTGCCCGCCCTGCACGTCGCGGATCCTAAGATCGTCACCGACCCCGGGTGTTTCATTA
>JAYRNY010000718.1:0-2781 GCA_041911975.1 bacterium
CAAGTCTTTCTGGTCTCATAGCACGGCAAGCGTGCGAACATTGGCGTAGTATATACTAGGGATTGTCTGGGGGCGGGCAGATGAACGCAACAGTCAATCTGATTTTGATAGTTTTTGCAGTGTACCTGTTGAGTATTGCCGTGTTTAGAGATACTTCCATAGCCAAACTTCCGGAACAAGGCAGCCTTCACAAGGCTGTTCTTGCCGCCGGTTGATTCTGGGGTGTTGAGGCGGCGCTTCAACGAATTGAAGGAGTCAAATACGCGACTTCCGGCTACACAGGTGGAAACACGAAGGATCCGACCTACAAGGATGTTTGCGGTGGGCGCACCGGGCATGCTGAGGCTGTCCAGGTCATATATGAACCAAAAGTATTGTCGTTTAAGGACTTGATTCGGCACTATCTGAAGTCCTTTAAACCGAGCCGGCATCAAGGGGAAGAAACCAGCCAGTACAGAGCGGCTGTGTTCTACGAAGGCGAAGAGCAGAAGCGAGAGGCTGGTGAGGTGCTTGCCGAATTAGGCTTTGACAAGAAGGAGAGCGAGATGCTGCTGGAGCCGGCGAAAACCTTCTTTGCGGCGGAAGAATATCACCAGAAATACTATGAGAAGACAAAGATGGGTGGATTGCGGTGGTAGCATATTGTAGTCCTACCTGGCTGGAATTCAGATGTCCAATCAAAATCAAATCAAAGTTTTGTCAGTTGGAAGCGACGTCGAACATAGACGCGCGTTGCAAGCCTCTTTTGCCTCTGCTGAAGATATAGTCCTGAGCGCGGAAGCTGACGATCAAGAGCAGGCGCTTAGCGAGCTGAAGGGCAAGTCTGTCGATCTTGCTCTGGTTGATTGGGGCCCGGAAACAGATGGAGTCGGCCTTACCAGAGAGATTCGATCATTGCATCCTGCCGTGCGAGTGCTTGTAATCACAGCCAGCGATACTCCGGAAGACATCTTCGCGGCAATGGATGCCGGCGCCGATGGCTACATATTGAGGGGCAACGTTGCAAATGTGCTCGAAGATGCAATTCGCAGCGTAAAACTGGGCACGGTTTGGCTTGATCCGGCTATAGCCAAGCAGGTCCTCGACGCCATTCAACATGCTCCGTCGTCAGGCAGAATACTGGCGACCGGTATGCTGGTGATTCCTCTTTATCAGGAGGAAAAAGAGCTTTTGAGAATGCTAGCCGAGACCACCTGCAGAGATGGTGTCTGCATGGTCAATCCTGACTTCGTCAGAAAACTGCGAAAGTACGGAACTGCGATCACAAGCAAGGACTAATTTTTTGCGCGGGTGCAGCGCAGGCTTGTCTGCGTTTTGAGTTTGTAGATTGACTGGTTCATTCATCTTCCTTTCTTTCACCTTCTCTGCATAAGCGATTCCGCCATGATTGAGTAATGTCGCTGCGGTGAGCGCATACACGAAGTTTTGAAGTCGCACGAACCTTCCTCGCGGTTTGCAGGGGACGATAGGTTAGATTATAGGATTGGGACGTGCTGACTTTTGGGATGCCCGACACTTTCGAAAGTGTTGGATCTCAGCCTGCGCTTTGCCTTCGTTCAAGCAAGGTCTTCTGGTATTCAGCCAGCTTACTTACATATTCGTTGCCGCCCTGCAAGTCTGCAGTCAACAAGTGCATTCTATCGAACCACTCTTCGGACAAGAAGTTGGGACTGTCGAGAAGGGCATCAATGAACGCGCTGGGAGGCAAGTATTCATGCTCTTCTATGTAATGCGAAATCAATACTGGTGCGACAAACAAATGTTGCTTTCCGGGAATGATGATGGCTCCATTACCCGCAGGATATCCACTGACAAAAGCCTCGTCTCCCAATCCGATGCGTTTACCTGGATTGGTTTTGTCATAGCAATACTCACATACATGCTGCCCCATGTAGAAGTCTGTGTGCAGCCCGCTTTCGAGGTTTTTCAAAACCAGGTCTCGCATTGCCGTTGCCATTGTGCCCTTTGAATATTCGTGTTGGATTGATAGCCAGCCGATAGCGCGAACGGCACCACCGCTCAATCGAAACTGGCAGCCATCGCTCATGTCTCTAAAATGAGTCATTGTGCGTGTCTCCTCTATTTTGAATGGAAAATTACTTTTTCTTGCCACCCTTTTTGCGTGAGCGAGACAGCTTGTCGTTGGATAGTTTGAGTTTGGCGACTTCGCTTTCTAAGAGTGCCAATCTCTGCACTGCATTGTCTCGTTCGCTGCGTGTACTGGAAAGTGCTTTAGTCAGGCGTTCGATTTCCTCTCTATGCGCTTCAACCTGCCTTTGCAGCTGGTCGGCAATTGCTCCGCCAACGCGCGATCCTGTTATTGTCGCTGTCGCAGAACTTCGCTCTTCAGCTGTATCGACGGCAATTTTCCACGCGTTTTTGAAAGCATTCATGACCGCTTGCGGCATTTCATCGCTGCCTGCGCTCAAACTTTGCTCTTTCCTTGTGGACTCCCAATCCTCGAGATACCTGTATATGGTTGTAAGACTGCCCCCACCCAGCATCGCCAATACCTTTAGAGCTGTGACCTGCTTGCCCATCGCCTCCAGTTGGCTGGCGGCGTCGAAAACGTCTTGCTCGGTCAACCCTGCTCTTCTGGTCATTCTTTCTTCCGGACAGTCGGTTGGTTTGTAATAACTATTATTATCATTATTATTACTGACGTCAAGCGACCCGATAAGAGTCCTTTATATCACCTGGCTCTCAAGCTGCGGACGCCACCGCAAGTGCCTTAATTTCGCAATCGGGGCATTCTCCTCCCGGTTTAGGCGAAAGAGATGC
>JAYRNY010000719.1:0-2692 GCA_041911975.1 bacterium
CCGATCGGATTCAGGCGGACATACATTGTGTGGAACTGCGGACGGTTATCCAATCCGAGTACGCTGCGAATGTGCGGCGCATACTCGTTGGCGACTGAAAGTGTTCCACTTCTGCCACGGAATCTCAAACCGCTTTCGTGCTCGACCATCTGCAGTTTCGTGCCGAATGTTTTCTCCATTGCTGCAGCATCGCCACTGAGAACCATGCGACCTGTGACTGTGTTTACGTCTTTGACGGTCAATCCGTTTTCAGCAGCCATTTTCTTGATCGCGTCAACCGACTCCGGTTTTGCACCAAATTTCGCTTCAATTTGCGCATCGGTGAGCGGTTCTGCTCCCTTGGAAATACGATTGATATAACGATCCATCAAGAAAGACGAACCCTTAGTCATTGCCGATACGGTTACGTTGACACTTTCGGTCGGATTAACTTCGCCGAGAATGTTTCCTTTAGGAGCGGCCTTATCGGTGAAAAGCAGTTGAGACCGGTCGCCTACGATATTTAGTTTTGGCTCGAGCGCTAAAGTATTCGCCACCGGCAAACGCTCGCCCACCACAGGAACGCTGCCTTTCCAGGCATTCCATTTATTGCTCAAGGTGGCATCGGCTTTCGTCCAGAAATTGTGTTTCGCTTCTGCAAATCCGTCGAAGCGTTCAGTCGCCAACAATCGATTAGTTGCACCGGCTCCCAGTCTGTAACCACCGACAGCTATTCCTGTGTTGACTATGAATTCACCACCAGCATCACCAAGTTGACGGCCTGCAGCGCGCAATTCGCCCATGGTTTTTGCGTCGCCGGCTTTGCCATATGCTTCGGCAATCGGCTCTGCCGAGCGCACGAGGAAGTAGCCACCAATCAAGGTTCCAGCAATCAGTCCGGCAGGACCTTTTTCCGGCAAGCCTGTCTTCAAAATCGCCCCTAATGCTGCAGAACTGAGCACCATTTTGGCGGTTTCCACTGGATGAGTAACGTCTTCCCACAGCGCATGACCCAATCCGGCAGGCAAATTTTTCGCGCCTTCCACAGTTACTTGGGCGTATCGAGAAAGTTTCGAATCAGGTGCAGCAACCATGTCGCCCGCATTCTGACCGCCACCAAGTCCGGCAGCCTGAGCAAGGTTCATGCGCGCTTGCTCCGCTTGCGCATCTTGCGGTTGGCCATTCAACTCAAGGAGACTAGGTTGCTTGCGACCGACTACGGTATCTTGTTCGCCCATTGTTTCGCCTCGTTAAAACGCCGCACGGCAACAACTCGTCTTGAGTTGGTAGTCGCGTATGGAAAAGAGAGTTTCGGGTTGGAGTGCCTGCAGCATACGCCCGTCCATCGCAAATGTCATTGGGAGAATTACGCTCGCCGAAAGATTTCGGAAAGCAAAACTTCCCAGCCGGTGAGGCGGGCGTTTCGCGACTTTTCTGGTAGTCTTTTACAGTCCAAGAGGGAGACGCTTCATGTCACAGCAAGCAGGAAAGGAAAAACAGGGCTCCCACGAATTGCAGGAAGAGCGATTTTTCTTCGTCCGGCACGGTCAAACCGACGCCAACCTTGCTGAGCTTGCCGCTGGAGCCGGCTGGGATATCGAGCTGAACGCCAACGGACTGGCCCAGGCTCAAGCTCTTGCAGACAGCGATGCAGTCATGCACTTTCGCTCAGTAAAAACCATATGCGTTAGCCCTATGGTGAGGGCGCGTCAGACAGCAGAGATAATCAATAAAGTCATCAACGCGCCGATAGTCGAGATCGAGGATCTCAAAGAGTGGTACCTGGGAGACTGGGAACGCCGTTCGTGGCACGAAATTGACTTCGAAATCGGCAATCCTCCCGGCGGCGAAAGCAACGAAGAATTCGCAGCTCGCGTTCAGAGAGGGCTAATGCAGGCACTTTCACACCCTGGTCCGGTCCTCATTGTCGCCCACGGTGGTGTCTGGATCAGAGTCGCCTGGCACCTGAGAGTCAGGTCAACAGAGATAGACAACTGCCAACTCATGCACCTTCACCGACCGCACAAGGATGAAATCTGGAGACTGCTCTGAAGTCTTCGTAGGTGCTGAACAACCCTGTATGGCTCAGCCCATGGTATTTCCACCATGGACTTAGGGTTTGGCCAGATCTATACTCCCCTCATAAAGCCCCTTAAAGCTACCTATAGAAATCCAACGCAGGCAAGACCTACGAGGCATTTGCAGTGGTTGCTAACGCGAATTTCGATGCATCAATAGGCTCCGTAAACACAACGGAATCGGCGGCTGCAGCTAATGCCGCCAGTTTGTTCAGGGGCGAATATGCCGGCACTGAAATCCCGAAAACCACCACAGTAGACAATTCCGGAGCCTCCTCACTGTTCATCCGCCCGGTCGAGTTTCCTGCGCCGCCTGCAGGAATCACGCCCGAGGCCTGGTCTCAAGTCAGCGAGATGATTTCCGACAATAAGAACGTCAACTTCGTCACCGCAGCCAGCGGGAAAGTGCCAGACTATATTCTGGGTAAGGACGGCAAACTGACCAAAAATCCTGCCGCGACACCTTCGCCGGACGGTTCGGTGACCATTCAGGTGGAAAACAGCGCAGGACTAGCTGCAGCCAAGCAAGCAGCCCAACAGTTGCAAGTGGCCGCTGTTCAAGAGAAAATCTACTACTGGCAAAAGGCCAATCCCGGCTCCAGCGACATCCCTGAGTTTCTTAAAGGCATGCTCCA
>JAYRNY010000720.1:0-4162 GCA_041911975.1 bacterium
GTCATAAGCCAACATCTTGCATCCGGCGCTGCCTGCTTCCGGATGGTCGTTCATCGCCTTAATGAGTTCGGACATCCAGTTGGGATCAACGACCGTGTCGTTGTTCAAAAGCGCCACCATCTCACCGGTGGATGCTTTGATGCCGGCATTGACCGCCGGGGAAAATCCGGTGTTGACCGGGAAAGTGACAAGCTTTACGTCTGGATAATGTTCCCGCAAAAACTCTACGGAGCCGTCTTTTGAGCCATTGTCGACAATTACCACTTCGATGGGCTGGTAGGTCTGCCCTTTGAGCGAGTCCAGGCAGCCGGACAGGAACTTCTTGCCGTTCCAGTTCGGGATTACGACACTAATTAATGGGTTCAGTGGGTTTGCCATTTTTTACCGGCCGCGAAATGCGGTGTGGGGATTCCGAAAGTTTCCAAGTCACATATTGTACATAATCCCTTGAAAGCCACCGTAGTATTCCTGAATTAGATATAATTGCGCCCTCGGAAAAAGCTTTTAAGTTGCCACACGGTCGAGTCAATTTCGGGGCGGTTGGAGCGTTATCTGTTATACGGGAAATCTGTGAATTCCTGCAAAAGCATAATTTTTGTCACGCTGGAGCCGATCGCCAGGCAAATGGCCGGTCCGGCCATACGCGCGTTCGAGTTGGGGCTTACTCTTGCCGATGAAGTAAATGTCACAGTATTTACTCCGCACAAGATTCCCGACGAAGTGCTGAGCGAACTGAAAGAGAGACGAAACCTTCCAGACAACTTTCAGCTCAAAGGCGGGCTGAGCAAATCGGCTCTCTACAATCTCGCCAGCCAGCATGATGCAATATTCATTCAAGCCAATGTCTTGAAGCCATACCCGGGGCTGGCTGCGCTGGGCAAATATCTCACGGTCGATCTTTACGACCCTTATCTTTTTTCAATTCTCGTTCAATATCAAACTTCAGATGTGGCAGCCAATGCCAGTTACAGACTGATGCACAAAGTCCTGGAACAACACATGGTGGCATGCGACTTTTCCGTTTGCGCCTCCGAGCGCCAGCGCGATTACTGGCTGGGCCGCTACTGCGCGTTGGGCCGTATCAATCCCGAGATGTATGCATTCGATCCCTCGATGCGCAAACTCATTGACGTGATTCCTTTCGGATTGCAGGAAGGCAAGCCGAAAAGAACCGGAAAAGGCGCGAAAGGAAACATCCCCGGCATCGGCAAGAACGACAAGCTTTTGCTCTGGGGCGGCGGCATCTGGGATTGGTTCGATCCGCTCACTGTCATACGCGCAGCCGCACGCGCATCCGAGTCGATTGCCAATTTGCGATTGTTTTTCATGGGTATGAAATCGCCCAATCCGCAAGTTCCGCTCATGCCCATGGCAGTGAAAGCCAAAGAGTTGGCAAAGGAATTGAACGTTCTCGATCGCATCGTTTTCTTCCACGAAGAGTGGACAGCTTACGAAGATCGCGTCAACTTCTTGCTTGATGCCGACATCGGCGTGTCCGCGCATTTCGATTTGCCGGAGACGCGTTTTTCATTCCGCACTCGTTTGCTCGATTATTTCTGGGCGGGGCTGCCTGTGCTCACAACAGGCGGCGATCAGCTGGCCGAATTAATCGAATCGAACAACGCCGGACACGCACTGGGATATGGCGATGTCGACGGTTGGGTGCAAGCGATAAGCGAGTTATTGAGCAACTCAAAACGGGAAGAACAATGTCGCCAGGGAGCGCGTGATTTAGCTGAAAATTTTGTCTGGTCCAAAGCTGCGATGCCGCTGCGCCAGTTTCTCAGACAACCACACCATCTGCCGGAATATCGAAGAGTGACGATGCCGTCTTTCGTCGAAAGAGCGCAGGCGGTTTATGCCAGAGGTGGTAAAGACCTGGTGGTAAAACGTTCTAAGCAGATTATCGAGGACTGGATGAAATAGCGATGGTTTTGATTCCTCTGGAAAATCGCCTGAGCAGGCTGCAAGGAATACGCGAAGCACCGGAGACGGCGCCTCCTCACTTGCGCGAACAGCCCTGGTTGGAATTGGAGCAAAAAACCGCGCTGGGCATCTATGAAGATGTAGAGAAAGCGCTGAAAAAGCTGGCCAAGGCAAAACTCAATAA
Organism: bacterium; assembly: GCA_041911975.1. Classification (GTDB taxonomy): domain Bacteria; phylum Cyanobacteriota; class Vampirovibrionia; order Obscuribacterales; family Obscuribacteraceae; genus QKMZ01. The sequence continues at coordinate 2,111 of JAYRNY010000720.1, forward strand.
AGAGCCTGCCGCCAAGATCGTGCACGAAACGCGTGTGGTTTTGCGAAGATGGGAATCAATATGGGGCGTGCTCGAGCGGGACGGCTGGAACGAGAAAAAATTCTGGAAGAAAACCGGCAACAAACTGAGGAAACTGCACAAATTGCTCGGCGCCCTGCGCGATTGGGACGTCAATCTGGAGCTTTCAGAGCAGTATGAGCTGCCTGAATCTGTAAAGAAGGTCTTCAAAAAAGAACGTGCCAAAGCCGGCTCGAAAGTAGCCAAAAGTCTCGAGAAGATGGAAGTGAAGAAACTTTCAAAAGGGCTTTTGAAGTTTCTTCTCAAACGCCCACAGCAAATCGCAGTCAGGCATGCCGGCTCGTCCAAGCTCTTTCAATCTGCATACAGCCACCTGGAGCCGCTGCTTTCCGAGCAAGAAGACACGGCGCGCGCCCTGGAAGCTCACGCCCATACGGCGGCGGAACTGCATGAATTGCGGCTGGTAGTTAAAGCCTGGCGATACTTGCTGGCCGACTTTTTCGGATTGACCAATCTGGAGCTGGTGCGCGCTCAACAACTGCTCGGCAAATTGAACGACCTGGAACGGCTGAGCCAGCTGGTTGGCGCCATCGCAGCGCAGGACACCGGGTCTACAAGAGCAATGATCAAGCTGCAGGAGCAAAAACTGAAGCTGCTGGGCGAATTCGACACTATGCGCATGAATTTGCCTTACGGACTGAGACCGACCGTCACCAGCGTGATCGTCCTGAGTTTGGATGCGGCAGACGATTAAATTGAAAAACTCCTTTGCAACCGAGTGACGGCGTTTCCTTCGAAAAGCCTGCTTGCTCTGTGTTAAACACCCTTTCCGGGCGCCTGGTTCAGCGATCGTGAGAGGATGCCAATTGATAAGTTATCGTGAATCTCCAGTATGTATGCCCTTTGCGGTCCTACAATTTGATGTTGAGTCCGGTTTGGCGGACTAGTCCGGGGTAACGCTGAGATGGCAATTAGAAAGAAAGTGACAATTCTTGGATCAGGAGCCGCCGGTTTGACCGCGGCTATTTACGCAGCCCGAGCCAATCTCGAGCCGCTCGTCATTCAAGGTCTGCAAACAGGCGGTCAGTTGACGATTACCACTGATGTTGAAAATTTCCCCGGCTTCCCGAACGGCATTCAAGGTCCGGAGCTCATGGAGCAGATGATTGCTCAGGCCGAGCGTTTCGGCACTCAGTACATTTACGACAATGCTGAATCCATTGACCTTTCGAAGCGTCCGTTCACGATCAAGACTTCCAGTGAAGAGATCATCACTGATACGCTGATCATCTGCACAGGCGCTTCAGCCAAATTGCTCGGTCTGGAAGCGGAAAGCAAATTGATGGGTCACGGAGTATCAGCCTGCGCCACTTGCGACGGGTTCTTCTTCAAAGAAAAGAAAGTGTTTGTCGTTGGCGGAGGCGATACGGCTCTTGAGGAAGCAATGTTCCTCACTAGATTCGCCACCTCGGTAACGGTGATTCACCGTCGTGAAGCCTTCAGGGCATCAGCAATTATGATCGAGCGTTGCAAACGCAACACCAAAGTAGATTACTTGCTCAACTCCGTTTTGGAGGACATCACAGATGTTTCCAAAGGCGAAGTGACTGGCGTGAAAGTGCGCAATATCAAGACCAATGAAGTGCAAGAGCTGCCTGCTGACGGCGTTTTCATCGCCATCGGTCACCAGCCCAATACTGATTTGCTCAAGGGACACCTGCCTCTGGACGAGAACGGCTACATCAAAACCAATGGCGTGCACACCAATGTACTCGGCGTCTTTGCCGCCGGCGACGTCATGGATTCGGTCTACAGACAGGCAGTAACTGCAGCAGGAACAGGCTGCCAGGCTGCACTGGAAGCGCAATGGCTTCTTGAGAAAGAAGAGGCTGAAGGCGAGATGGGAAAGCCTGAAGAGGCTAAAGCCGGCGCCGGAGCTGTTCGCGAAGTTGCCAAAGCCGATAGCCTGAGATCATAATGGTTGAAATGCAGGACAGTGCCACCCGTCTGAAAGCCGGGCGCAGATTATATTCA
>JAYRNY010000721.1:0-6897 GCA_041911975.1 bacterium
GAACAAGCAGACAGCTTCTCGGTCAGTCGCTTCAAAGTGCCTCACTGGGATGAGCTGGGACGCAGTCAGGCAGAGGTTCTCATTGAGCACCTTTTGGCCGAATTGCAGAGCCAAATGAACCCGGAAGGCTGAAAATTCAGCATTTTACGTAGTTTTTTCGTACTTCCACCACTGACTATAGTTAAGAACCTGCTACTATGAATTTGTTCATGGGGTTTCTCCTAATTACCTGGAGCACTCCGTAGAACAAAACAAGACGACGCAGGTACTCCAGAGAGAGAGACCAGGGATGGTCAATACCGAGGGCAGCACCGGTCCTGCGAGCAACTGAAAAGCGGTACCGATAGTGGTGCCGCTTTTTTTGTCTTTTTCGCGGTCGAATGTTCACCAAAAGCTGGCCCAGCATTTGAAAACCGTGAAGTAACCAGCTATTCCGGCTCTGCTAGCACAACTGAGTTAACTGTGCACAGCAATCACAGGCCCAATTACAGCTCGGAAATTCGTTAGTTCAAAACCTTGTAACCCTTGCCAGGTATAAATCCTGAGCTTAGGTATTGCTCTCGATAGCTATTTCTAGATAGGTTTTGTTAAACCCACTTTCGCACAAGTACAAGGAGACACAGACATCAGGACCTAAAGGCAGCACCTCTTGCACCTCAAACCAGATGTTTGCACTCCTTCGACGGAGCCAGGGTTTCACACTTATCCATCCGAAGTGACTTTATAAAAATCGCTCACTGCCGGGTGGCAGCGAGCCAAGAAGAAACTGGAGCAACAAGTAAGAAATGGAACTATCTCGATTGATCGAGATTCGCGATGCCATGCCTACGGATCGCGAATATCTCGACATTTACGCTGCGGGTGACAAGAAATCCTCGTGGCAGACTAGACATGACGCTCACCACGGTGAGGAAGTCCACGACCTGGGAATGAAGTCTCTCCTGCCGCAACTGGAGGAAGTCTTCGGTTCCCTGCTGGACGACCTCACCCGCGAGTTCGTTTTGCCGGTGGCTCTGCGCAGTCACGACGTAGGGCGGTCGATTGACATCGACAAGCACGACGTGGAAGGCGCACGGGTCATGAAGGACTATCTCAGCAAGCGCGGCGTACCCCATGAAATCATGGCGCCCGTGCTCAAGCTGATCGTCCATCACCGGTCCGGCAGGGTGCTTCAGCACGGCATTCACAGTGCCGCGCATGCCATCCTGGTTATTGCCGACAAGTGCATCGGTGACGAGCGCCGCGTCCGCGAGGACAAGGCAACAAGGCTCAACATCCTGCGCCGCATCGGCATCGGCTCCTTCACGCTGGCACGCCGTAACTGGTGGTTCAACGCCGCTCACGACAGGGTCAACTTCGCCATCAAGCAGGCGGATGTCCTTGTCGACGTGGAGCGCAACCCCGGGCACAGCAAGCCGACAGGCGAAATCGTTCTGCAGATGCAGATCGATGAGAAAGTCGCCAGCATTAAGGAAATCGTCTCCCTCGACTGGTTCGCCGATTCCTTCCACGCTTGTGGCAAGGCAGCCGAATTCTTCGGTCTCTACTTCCGACTGGAGTTCAACGGTGTCCGCTACAAGTGGACGTGGATCGACAAGGCGAGCAAGAAGGGTGCGTGGCTTCCGATCGGAACGACCTCGATACCTCGGTAACGCGTTTTCGCCTGAGTCCCTAGGCAAGGCTCAGAACTCTCTCTTGAGACGGGTGGATTCCGCGGCTTCGGGGTGCAACAGCACTCAGAATCGTAGAACCTGCTCGTCTCATTTTTTGCGGGTGTTCCGCTATATATTATAGTTGAAATCAAGAAAACGCCATCGCCGCCTAAATTGCTGCAATTAACAACTGAAGTCCATTGCCCACGCCAATGAAATTCAGCTCGTGCTTCGCCGGCGTTTTGCCCCGCTCATGCTCCTTGTCCAAACAGCCGAGTTCAAATTCCTTCCGGCTGTCATGAAAGTGTCTATTCGGCGGCTCAAAAGCGCTCAGCTTCTCAAGGCAAACACCAAACTCGCCAAGTTGTATGCGCACTGCTAAAAGCTTCTCCGGAAGAGGCTCATAGCCCAGCCTTCCTGGTCGCGCTCGCGTTTCATTTGACACCACCAATGGTGCACCAGCAGGGATTGCGTTTTTGGACCTTCGGTTACTACTACGTCTTATACTACGATTCTTTTTTTCGAAACATAAAATCGAAGGGAACTGTCTTTTTCGGGAAGAAGAGTAATAGTCTCCCCCTCGTGTTTTATGGACCTGCAACTCAGCCTCGACCCTGGCAGCGGCGTGCCGCTACACCGCCAGATATACGAAGAATTCCGCCGCCTGATTCTCAATGGAGAATGGGCAGCCGGAAAGAAAGTGCCCTCCAGCAGAGAACTGGCGGATTTGCTGGACATCTCGCGCACAACGGCAACGTCGGCATACAACCAACTTTTGAGCGAGGGCTACCTGAAAAGCATTGCCGGCAGCGGCACTTACGTATCCAACGAATTGCCGGACAAATTGCTTTTTGCCGGCGGGCGGCAGACAGAACGAGAGACGGAAACTAACGGCAGGCGATTTCACGACCATCTTTCGGAGTATGGCAAATACCTTGCCGCCCAGGGCGATTTCGAAACGGAAGGACGGCTGATGACGGGCGGCTCGGTCGCCTTCGATCAGGCACCGCTCAAGAAATGGCGCAAGCTTTTGATGAAGCACACAGAGGAGTCTTCGATGCTTGCCCTCGAATACAGCAAAGACTCAGGCGGATACAGGCCCCTGCGTGAGGCGATTGTGGAGTATCTCCGGCGGGCGCGCGGCGTCAAATGCGACTGGGAGCAGGTGGTTATCGTAAGCGGTTCGCAACAGGCTCTAGACTTCATCGTGCGCACCCATATCAATCGCGGCGATGTCGCCATCGTGGAGGATCCCTGCTATTTCGGCGCCCATCGTACTCTCTCGGCTTTCGGAGCGAAATTGGCGCCAGTACCGGTGGACGAGAATGGCATGTGTGTGGATGAGCTGGAAAAACTGACCAGTTTCAAAGCCAGGCTCGTCTATGTGACGCCTTCCCATCAGTTTCCCACAGGCAGTGTCATGCCGCTGCCCAGGCGGCTCAAACTGCTGAAATGGGCGCGCGACAATAATGCCGTCATTGTCGAGGATGACTACGACAGCGAATTTCGTTATTCAGGATTGCCCATCCCGGCTTTAAGTGCGCTCGACGACGGCGGAGTCACCATGTATACCGGGACATTTTCCAAACTGATTTTTCCGTCACTCCGGCTCGGCTACATGGTAGTGCCACCAGATCTGGTGCATACATTCTGCTGGGCAAAGCGCATGTCCGATCACAATTCGCCGGTAATAGAACAGCTCGCGCTCACGGATTTCATCACCGACGGCTCGCTGGAGCATCACATCCGCCGCATGCGCACCTATTACGACCGCAAGCGTCAAAAGCTGACGCAGACAATTGCCGATTGCTTCGGCAATCAAGTCAAAGTGGTGGGTGAAAACGCAGGCATGCACCTGACTTTGCGCTTTCCGCCCGAGATTCACTCGGACCGTTTACGCGAGCTGGCACTAGCCTGCGGCGTGCCTTTCCGCTCAACGGGCGCCAATTACATAAGCCTGCCCTGGCCGCAGGGCGAGTACGTTCTCGGCTATGCCAATATCGACGAAAATGTGCTCAGCAAGGCAATCGCAGAATTCGCCCGCCAACTGCACGTTTCCTGAGTTTGGAAATCAGGGAACTTTGCGACCGAGATAGCCCTCTACACCCACTCCAACATGTTTGTCGGCTAGGTAAGACCCACCTATGCCGAACGATATCGCCGCCAGAGGAATGGCTAGTACGGGCAGTTTTACCCTGGAGGAAACAGCCAGGGCCGTAGCCAGTCGCGTGCCGATCAAAGAGCCGGTCTCAAAACCGGCCCAGTCTACACCTACGCGCGCCAGACGAGCATTTCCCTTCTCAAAGCTGTCGCTGTAAGCGCTCTTCAAATCGGCAGCAGTAGCAATCAAACCGATAGCTGCCGCTCCTTTCATTCCGTAACCGAGAGCACGCCCTGTTTTCGATTCCATGAATGCAGCAAAGCGACCGGCTGTCTGGATGCCCTCCCCGGTCGGCATGTGCATTTTTCTGAACATCTCTTCGTCACCGGGTATGTTTCCAAAGCGATTTCCCACTCCCTCGGTAATGTCAAATACACCGACTTTGCCGGTTTTGAAATCAACCAGGGGTGACTTGAATTTAGCTTGAGTCTTGGTCGAGAGATCATCAATAAACTCATTGACGAACGTTCTAGCGTACTCTCTGTTGACTGACCCGAAGGAATTGTAGGTGGAGGAAGACTTGCCCCAGGCGTCATAAATGAAACCGCCCAGATCGCGCTTCATAAGAGCCGCACGCAGGGAATCATTTGCCACATGCATATCGCCCACTTTGCCTGCCACATGCAACTGGGTAAGAATGGAGCGCGTCTCTGTGGCGAGCAATCGTCTTGCCAGAGTCTGTTGTTCGGCAAGAGTCAGTTTGGACATGTCTTTGTAATCCACCAGAGACTTGTCGTGGTGGGCTACTTCGTGGGCAACAATAGTGGCCGTGTGTTTTACAGGATTTCCGGTGCCATAGTTTGACCCGATCACTCCGCCCAACCCGTTGGCTAGATTGTTGTAGCCGAGCGTGCGCAGAGTTTCGCCCTTAAAAGTGTCGTAGTGATATCCCGACAAAGTGATCATCTTGCCGGCCCGGGAGAAGAGATTGGGTTTCTCCATCTGCAGATAGCGGTCGTTAAAACCTATAGGCTTCATTTTCCAGCCCAGTTTCTCCATTTCGCCGAGCTGGCCTAAAAGCTGCTCTCCCACCGGTCCCGCTTTCTTCAGGGTCTCGGTAATGGCTCTGTTATTGGCTGCTAAATTGCCGGTCACGGCAAGATAAGCGAAACGTGCCGTAAATGCTCTTAGAGTAGGATCGATGAGACTGTTGCTAAGTTCTGGGGCAGTTTGAGGGTTTTCTTCAATGGTGGTCTTGGGCAGATGCTCTTCTGCAGCAACTTTCTCTTTGAGAACGCCAGGAGCACCGTCTTCTCTGGTTGCCGCACCGTCTGCTGAGAGAATGGCGCCGTCTTTGCCGTTCACATCAAAACGATAACCCTGCTCCCAGGGCTTGAGGACTTGCCCCGGGCGGTTTAGATCGTTTTTCTGCTCTTTTTCAGGGGGTGGCAAAGAGTTTCCTCGGCGAAATTCAGTGCAAGGGCATAGTACACGCCAAAAGTGGCAGTTTTGCAAAGCAAAGAGAGGGCTTCCCATTTGAATGTATACCCAAACGGTTTTTTTCGGACACAATCAGGGACTAAGCCAGAGGATCCAACAGAAACAGTCAAGATAATTGGCGTTTAAATGCATGGCAAGAAGGTAGGATCCAGTTTAATGACCTTCGGTTTGATCAGCTGGCTGAAACAAAAGCACCCCGACCTCACTTACGAAGTGCCGGTCTGGTACCCGCAAGCAGGCGCGGTCGACCACAGAGAATGGTTTGTCGCCAATGGTCTGGGCGGCTATTCATCAGGCACAATCTCCGGGGCCAACCGCAGGCGCTACCACGGACTGCTCGTGTCGGCCCTCAATCCTCCCCGCGACCGCCATGTGATTCTTTCCAAACTGGATGAGATAGTTACCGTCGACGGTCAGGAATACGAGCTGACCACCAACGAATGGGCATCAGGGGTGGTGTCGCCCAGCGGCTACAAGCTGGTGGAATCATTCACCACACTGCCGACGCCGACCTGGGTCTATGCCTTAGACGACCACTATCTGGTCAAGCAACTGACACTCAAATGGGGCACAAACGAGCTCTATGCCAGTTATTATTTCGCCTCCGGCCACCCGCAAGACAAGCCTGCGGTGCAAATCAAAATCCGTGTGCTGGCGGCGTTTCGCTCCTTTCACAGTCAAGTACACGGCTCCTCTGAATTTCATTATCCTCAATTCGTTTCCCCCAGGGGCTCGGTGGTCAGAATCAATGAAGCAGACAGGCGCCTGTGCCTGTCCTGGACGCATGGTGATTATGAACCGCAACGCCAGTGGTGGTGGGATTTTGTCTGGCATGAGGAAACGGCAAGGGGCGAAAAGGACTCGGAAGACCTTTTGCTGGTCGGCACGCTGACAGCCGAATTGAGCGCGGACAAGCCCTTGATGATGTCGGCGTCTCTGGACCGCCCGGCCGAGATAGGCGACATAAAAGAGCCTCTGTCCGTCAATCTAAAACGCCAGCGGGGGCTTTTGGAACGCTCTGCGCTGCCGAAAAATGTGCAGAACAGCCTTTTAACCGTGGCTTGCGATCAATTCATCGTCAAGGACAAGCAGGACGGCGATAAGCTCACGGTGCTGGCCGGCTACCCATGGTTTGCCGATTTCGGGCGCTGGTCGATGATATCCCTGCCGGGGCTGACTCTTGCCACCCACAGATACGAAGAAGCGAAAAAAATCCTGCTCGGACTGACCTCTCGCATGAAAGACGGACTTCTGCCTCTGCGCTTTCTGGAAAGCTCGGGCGAGCCCGAATATTCGGCCGTTGACATTACACTCTGGTGGGCTTGGGCGCTCCACCACTATGTGGTAGCCTCCAAGGACAGAGAGATACTGAAGGACCAGTTGCCGCTCCTTGAGGAAGCCGCCAATCACTTCATTCGCGGCACCAATGACGGTATCAGAGTAGACCCCAAGGACGGTTTGCTCCTCTGTCACAGGCGAGACCAGGCGCTCACCTGGATGGAGAGCAAAGTGGCTGATTTCCCGATCACGGAGAGGGCCGGCAAGCCTGTGGAAATCCAAGCTCTCTGGCTCAACTTCCTTTCCGTTTGCGTCAATCTTGCCGGCGGGCAAGCAGTGCAGGGAACAATTTTTGCTCAAATGGAA
>JAYRNY010000722.1:0-1749 GCA_041911975.1 bacterium
AAATACATCATGGACGACGACATTCGCCGCTACAAACTGGCGATTGTCATTGATGTTTCCTGCCTATAGGCACACAACACACCGACCGATGGAAGCTCGGGAGTCCTCTTTACTGGATTCCCGAGCTCTGATATGCGCTGTAAGCAAGAGAATTTTGCCGGCTCTCGGCTGGACCAGCCGAATGCCTACTCTTTGAACTTTTTGCGAATAAAACGACATTGTATAGTATTATCAGGAGTTCGCCGAATCGCCTGGCACATAAGTCTTTCTTAGGCGTAAAATTAATGGCATGGTTATTGGAGTAAGTCCGATCAAAAGCCGACTCACATTATTGTTGTCGATTGGTATCCTCGTCATCACGGCATCACATACAGTGCCAATAGCAAGTGCATCACCTCAGCTGATTGCGCAGATGCCAATCGAGTTTCAGCGAAAGAGAATGCTCCAGGAATCACGACGCGCGCGCGCGGTAATGGAAGAGCAAACAGCGCTGAAGATTCTAAATCAGTGGCTGGATAAGCATCCTGACGACTACGAAGTTCTGTTCGAACGTGCGGAATTATACAAATACATGGAGAAATTCCCTGAAGCAATAGCCGACTTCAAGCAGAGCATCAAAATAAAAGACATACTTTCCAGCGGCAATTCATATTGGGGCATGGGCGAATCCTACGACAGGCTGGGTAAGACGGCGGAAGCCACTAAAGCATTCGCCGAAGCGGCGAAAATATTAGGCAACCATCCTGACCTCCTGTTCAAGCTTTGCAGGCGCTCAGTGAAAATCAAAGATGCCAAAACCGCCATAGCTTTAGCCGATCAATTGCTGGCCAAGAATATCGAAGAGGCACATAATTTGAAGGCTGCAGCATACTGCATCCTCAACAAGGACGAGAAGGCAGTGACGGAATACAGCATCCTCATCCCGGCTGCCTCCAAGATTTTTAAGCATCAGGGCTCTGCCTCCAGCGCCACATACAAAAGTGCCAGAATTTTGAGAGAGGCTCTGGATGGGCGAGCCAAGTGCTATGACCGGCTGGGAAAACCGGACCTGGCCGAAAGCGACAGGCAGCTTCGGCAAAGAATGGACCGCGACATTTTTGAAGAGACGCCATTTCTGCAAAAGTAGATAGCAGTGCAAACGGATTGCCACCCTTTCATGTGGGGCTGCTAGCGGGTTTTCAAATCACCTAATTTGTAACCGGCACCGGCAACGGATTCTGTTCTGAAACTTATAAATACTTTTGCAGAGCCTAGTAGCGCTCGCCCCAGACCGTCGGTCTCATGACGCCAATGACGAATACAGCTGGAGAGAAAAGTGAGCTGACGACGCAGCCAAGCCCGCCGAAGACCTCATTGCCCTGGCTGAATGCCTGCTGCAGGCAGAGTCCCCAGGCCAAAGGAAGAAACCTGAGCGGGCTCAAGGACATGCCGATCAGCAGCCCAAACACAATCGTCGTTCCAATATTGCGCCCCAACTTGCCGTCGGTAAATCTCGTCAAGAAACGCCCCACGAAAAGCCCGGCGAAATAGCAAATGAAAACACCGATCCAGGGCAAATCGATGAGCGGCATGGCATAGCCGAAACAAAATCCAATCAAGGCACAAAGTGCCAACGTTCGCGCGACAAGAAAAGGCGTAACGTCGCTCAGTGAATTTTTCACCTTGCCGCAAGAGCGGCAGCGAAAACCGACCGGGCACTGTACCAGACACTTACCGCAAATGACTTGAGTGCAGTCGATGCAGGTAATG
>JAYRNY010000723.1:0-2270 GCA_041911975.1 bacterium
ATCACAACCGGCACTTGCTCTCCGGAAGAGAGGAGCACGGTTGCGCCCATCGTTGTGGAATATCGAGTGCCGAGCTTGAAGATATGTCCAATCTCCAGCGATCTTTCAACCGCAAGCGCGCCACCGCATTTTGCGCATGCATCTCCAGACTTGACGCTGCGAAAATCGCTCCAGGCTGTCGCTTCAAGGTCGCGTTCGATATCCACACCTTTGTAGTGGAAATCGTCCTGGTTGGCGCCAGTCACCATGTTGCTGCGGCCTTTGAGCGCATTGTCGAGGAACACCTTTTTGATTATGCCCGTGGATGTTTTCACCCCGACGCCACCGAGCGAGCCAGCATGGGCACCCATCGCTGAGAATATTTCATGGTCTTCTGCAGCACGAACATTTTCAGCTCCCAGAAAGTCCGTGAGCTTGGTAGTGTTCAACTCATGGTCGCCGCGAAGTAGGACCAGAACCAGTTCATCGTCAGCACAATAAACAAGCGTCTTGATCTGGTTTTTCGCTGATGCGAACTCAGCAAAATTGGCCAGCTGTTCGACTGTTCTCAATCCCGTGGTGGGAAACTTTTCGAGTGCTTCTTGTCCATTTCCACTTTCGATTTTGTCGAATGCAGCAATCGCCTTTTCGACGTTTGCCGCATACCCACAGCTTTCGCAGAGAACGACCATGTCTTCGCCTGCGTCGGTGAGGACCATGAACTCAGTTGATGCACTTCCGCCCATTGCACCCGAGCTTGCCTCAACCTCGACAAACTTCAAGCCCGCGCGTCTGAATATTTTTTCGTATGCGTTCTTGTGCAGGTCGAAACTCTTGTCGAGGCCGGCTGCATCAACGTCAAACGAGTAAGAGTCTTTCATTGTGAATTCTCTTACTCTGAGCAATCCGGATTTCGGACGAAGCTCGTCGCGAAACTTGGTTTGAAACTGATACCAGATTTGTGGAAGCTGCCTGTAGGAGTTGAGGGCGTTTCGCGCGATCGAAGTGAACACCTCTTCGTGCGTAACGCCGAGAACATGCTGCGATCCTTTGCGATCCTTGAGGCGAAACATGATATCGCCCATAGTGCCAAGCCTGCCGGATTCTTCCCAGAGTTCCGTCGGATGCAATGCCGGCAAAACAAATTCTTGTCCACCGATTGCATTCATCTCTTCTCTTATGATGTTTATGATCTTCAAACGCACTTTCTGCGCAAGCGGAAGCAGGCTGTATATGCCGGAGCCGAGCGGGCGAATGTAACCTGCCCGCATCAGCAACTTGTGGCTGGCTGTTTCAGCAGCCGCCGGATCTTCTTTCAATGTCGGAATGAAAAGCTGTGACCATCGCATAATATGTGACCTCTGCGAAAGAATATTGTATTGAAAAAAATGCCTTTGCAAAAGCGACCCCGTAATTCACGAGGCCGTACCTTGCCAATTCAGAGCGCAAAGACTAACCCGTGATGCGAGGTCGCGGGGTAGGAGGAGGTCCGAATGTGACGTGTATGTGCATACGTTCAGTTTTGACGACAGAGAAAATTCTGTCAATACTTTTCCGCCACGTGCAAAGGTTAGTTGTTACAAACAAAACCTATCTCATCGCGTTGTCGATGTCGCGTGTGGTGTGGTTCGCGATTGAGAGGTCGCCGGTCCGCTTGCTCTAGTTCTGCCGCAATGCAGGAAAGCCCCACAATGACTGTGGGGCTTCCTTCTAAACCAGGCAAATCGACCGCATAAATGCGATGGAAGTGACCTGAGACCTAAGGCTGAATTGTTAAGCAGAGTAACAGCAAGGGCTACCTCCAGACGCTGTTGGTTGTGCTGGTCTGAACGTTGCTGCGCAATTCTGCGGGAAGCTCTTGCGGTAATGCAGCGACTGACAGCGAAGGAGAAGTGCCGATTTTTGCGGCGACCAATTTGGATAAGCGGGCACCTCCGGAAGCATTGAGGTGTACCGTGTCCAGGAAATCGGTTTTTATGAACCGGAAATCGTCTGCCAGGTCGAGGTACTCTGCACCATATTTGGTGCAAGCAGACTGCAGGTAGTTGGTGAAATCGTGCCGGAACGACTCCGGAAGAATGGAGCGGTTCGCAACCGTAGCCGGCATATTTATGACAAGAACCTTGATGTTGTCATCTTGAAGCTTGGAAAGAAATGCGTTGAAGAATTTCTTTTCCGAAATTAACCAAGGGATGATGCCAATGTCCCTATGGAAGCACACACTCGCTGGCCATAACCAAGACGCCATGAAAGAAATGATGGCGCTATTTGGTGATGATGTTTTCTCTACA
>JAYRNY010000724.1:0-8286 GCA_041911975.1 bacterium
AACATGTAAGCCCCCCTGCGCCGAACTCTGTCGGGGCAGGGGGGCTTACATGCCGCCCAGTGTCGGTGAGCCGCCGCCACGCCGAGGCAGAGCCGGCGGCTCGCCGATGCTGCTGGCTTTGAAAGAGAAGGCCGCCCCTCCAGAATGGAGGCTCCACAGCGGAGGAAGTTAAGTTGGTACAAGGTTCTTAACGAAAATCCATGACCTGTTGACAAATCCCAAAACCGTGCTTCACACTAGACAAGTTGACTTATCAGGTCCGTATCTACTCAGTTCAGACAAATGCTGCTTCAACAAGCCCAACAAGTTATATCCCGACGCCGCCCAGGACTTCGAAGAAGGCCCGGCGCCGAAGCTCATATGTGGGAATAGCTGATTCAGCACCATTTTCGAGTATTAGCCCCGGGTCCATGGACCGGGGGTTTTTTGTTTTAGGACTTGTTAGGAAACACAGCAATGAAGAAAGTAGCAGTAGTCGGAGCAACAGGTTACACAGGGCAAGAGCTGATCAGAATTCTGGTTCAGCATCCTAATGTTAAGGTGCACACGGCTGTGTCCAACAGCAACAGTGGCAAGGCTTATGCCTCGGTTTATCCCGGGTTTTCGAAAATGGCCGATTTCACCTGCAGTGCGGATAACATAGAGAGTCTTTGTACTGATGTAGATCTGATCTTTCTCGCGCTTCCACACGGCCATGCGGCCAAAATGGTCAGCCATGAAGTGCTAGACAAATGCGCGATTGTCGATCTTGGTGCCGACTTCCGGTTGAAAAACGCCGGCGATTACGACGAGTGGTATGAGTTTACTCACCCAAATCCGCAGTTGCTCGATTGTTCTGCATATGGACTGCCGGAATTGAACAGAGATCAAATCAAGTCTGCAAAGTTGATCGCTAATCCTGGATGCTATGCAACTTGTTCAATTCTTTCTCTCGCTCCACTTCTTAAAGCTGGGCTCGTCGATGAGACGACTGTGATTGTCGATGCGAAATCCGGAGTGTCCGGTGCCGGAAGAAGTCTCTCGCTTGGAGTTCATTTTGACGAATGCAACGAGTCGATAAAGGCTTACAAACTGGGAAGCCATAGGCATACACCCGAGATTGAGCAAGCACTGAATTCATATGCCAAGAATTCTCTAGCCATCTCATTCACACCACATTTGGTTCCGATGAACAGAGGAATTTTGTGTACAACATATGGCTCTTTAAAGAAAAAGATGACAGAGAAAGATCTATTTGATCTATATAACGAATTCTATGAAGATGAGCAGTTCATCAGGATCTTCGATCCGCAGTCAGGTGAGTACAAATATCCAGAGACGCGGTGGGTTAAAGGATCAAACTACTGTGATATTGGTCTCAGTATAGATAAGAGAACAAATAGAGCGATCATCGTCGGAGCGTTGGACAACCTCGTGAAAGGCGCAGCAGGACAGGCTGTTCAAAACATGAACATTCACTTCGGCTGGCAAGAATCTACGGGGTTGACTCATGCTCCGATCTTTCCAGCGTAACAATTTTTGCAAGTGCCCACAATTTATTGACAGAAAAAACTAACAGCGTGTACACTAGGTATTTCAACGACTGGGAACAGAAAATGCAATTCAGCAAGTCTCTCACCCACAACCGACGATTCCCCCGACGCGCGAACGCGCTTGGGGATATGTCGCACATGTTGATTTAATACAACGCTGCAGATCTATCTAATCCCCGAGTGCCGCCTTAAGGACTCGGGGATTTTTCTATGCAGCCGTATTGAGATTGAGGAGACAAGAAATGAATTCATTCACCACCATCATCGATGCTCATGCCCTGGCCGTCCAGGGCAAGGTGGTTGAGGCACCGTTCAGCGGCAGCGTTACCAGCGCGAAAGGCTACAAGGCGGCCGGTGCTCACATCGGTGTAAAACGCAAGAGGAAAGATCTTGCTTTGATCTACAGCGAGGTGCCTGCCACCGTCGCCTGCATGTTCACAACCAACATTATGAAAGCAGCGCCGATTGTCTGGAACCAAAAAGTCGTAGCGTCGTCGAAAACAATTCGTGGCATCGTGATCAACAGCGGCAACGCAAATTCATGCACCGGCAAAGAAGGTTTGGAAAACGCGGAGATCATGGCGTCGACCTACGCCGAGTGCATCGGTACAAAACCCGAAGAAATTCTCGTCTGCTCCACAGGCGTTATTGGTGTCCAACTTCCAATGGAGATCATCACCAAAGGAATCATCAACGTCAGTTCATCGTTGGAACACTCGAAGCTCGCCGGACAACTTGCCGCCGAAGCAATCATGACTACCGACACTTACACAAAGCAGATCTCTGTAGAGTTCGAAGTCGATGGCAAGAGAGTCGTCCTTGGTGCCATGGCGAAAGGAAGTGGCATGATTCACCCCAACATGGCGACGATGCTCAGTTTCATAACCACGGATCTAAGCATTGCACCGCACATGCTGGAAAAGGCTTTGAAAGACAGTGGTGCTGACACCTACAACATGATTTCCGTGGATGGTGACACCAGCACCAACGACATGGTCGCGATTATGGCGAACGGTCTTGCTGGCAACAAGACCATCGAGACGGAAAACGACGGCTACTTCACTTTTTGCGAAGCGCTGAAGAAGGTAAATACCCATCTGGCTAAGATAATTGTCGAGGACGGCGAAGGCGCCACCAAGTTTTTGGAAGCGCAGGTGAAAGGCACAGGATCGAAAGAAGATGCGAGATTGCTTGCTCGCTCTATTGTTTCATCCAGTTTGGTAAAAACAGCATTCTTTGGCGAAGATGCAAATTGGGGAAGAATCATCTGCGCGATGGGATACAGCGGCGCGGAATTCGATCCTGCTTGCGTATCTATTTCGCTCGAGAGCGCCGCCGGAGTTTTGGAACTCTTGAAACATGGCGAGCCGGTTTGCGTCAATGAAATTCTCGCGAAACAAATTCTCGCCGAGAAGAACATCATCATTCATGTCTTCATGAATTCGGGCATTGAGGAAGCTACCGCGTGGGGTTGCGATCTCAGCTACGACTACGTGCGGATTAATGGCTCTTACAGGACTTAGGTGACCGAAATGACACTGGCAACTTTTAAAGGCACGATCTTACAGGAAAACTATGATGCTCTGCAGAACTCGACGTTCGGCTTGAGCACCGACGGTGATCCCGTTGTTGTCGTCAAATTCGGCGGCAACGCTATCATGAATTCCAAAGTGCTCGATCAACTGATAGATGATACCTGCTCGCTCATCAATCAGGGCGTGAGGGTAATTTTAGTGCATGGCGGTGGTACGGCAGTCAACGATGCATTGAAATCCGTCGGCAAGGAAACGAAAAAAATTGGAGGTCTGAGAGTAACCGACGATCAGACACTCGAAATCGCCGTCGATGTGTTCTCCAAAATCAATGAAATGCTGACCGACAAGTTCCTTGCGAAGGGCGCTCAAGCATTGAGCTTTTGCTCCAAGACTATCAATCCTTTTGCCAGCACGAAGATGGACTATGTCGACTCGCAGGGCAATGAAGCTGATCTCGGATGGGTCGGGGAGATCGTTGATGTGGACATCACCAAACTCGATCGCTGGCTCTGGGCCGGGTGGATGCCGGTCATTTCTCCCTTCGGCAAAGACGAAAGTGGGCAGCTCTACAATTTGAACGCCGACCATGCGGCTCTGGCGATTGCCACTTATTTGAATGCCGATGCGCTGATTTTTCTCACCGACGTTCCAGGAGTTTTGCGCGACGTTCAAGATCCATCGACCAGAATCAGCCATCTCACACCGGCGCAGGCTCAACTCTGCCTGGAGGAAGGGACAATATCCGGAGGGATGTTGCCCAAGATCAAAAGCTGCCTGAAATGTCTGGATAATGGTGTTGAGAAAATCGCCATTCTCAATAGTTTTGCTCCTCACGCCTTGCTCAAAGGCTTCTCTGCCCCGGATTTGTATGGGACAGTCCTGACGCGAGCCAGCTAATGTTGTAGGGGCAATGCTATGAATGCAGCCCGGGCAGGGACCTCGACATACGTGCACAATTCAACAGTGTTTTTTATCCCGGCGCGCCCTAACATGCCTGCATCCTCACCGGGAGAATGGCAATGCCACGTTTTGAAGAAACTGAGAGCAAGACCGCATCCGAAAACAAGAATGCCGCACCGCTCGAATGGTGGGAGTCGAACTTCGTAAATCCATTATTTAATTCGCTTTTGGTGGAACCGGTCAACGCGGTTGCGTTGACATTTGACCATGCCACCGGGCAAAAACAAGCTCACCGATTGGCGCCGTTGCCTGTTGCTGCTCTCGGCGAAGATGCAAGACCACCGGAGTTTATTTGCCAGAGTGCCGCTTGCGCAATGGGATCGGTTTTGCCATATGCTATCGCTGCAAGAATGGCTGGCAACACAATGCGATTTGCCGGTGCAGCTCTGGAGACCGAAGGAGTCCTGGCAAAAGTTGCTCAGAGTGAAAAGCTCGCCCAGATCGCAGGCGGCGGCATCTATGATTCGATGAAAGAGACCCGCGACGGAGAAACACACCTACGCAACGGACTCGCGGGTGCCGCGAACTTTGGTGTCCTCGAATATTGGAAATATGGACCGCTGAGAAGAGGTGAGACCCAGATTTCTTCACGTTTGATAGCTGGTGCAGTCGGGGCTTTGGCACACGCGGCTGTGGCCAGTCCTGAGGTTCTGGCATTCAATTCGAATGTAAAAAGAGACCTTGGGCGGGAGGTGATTGCCGGCGCGCTGATGAATGCTCTTCTGCCTGGAACTCAGGAAGGAATTCGGCGTTTGCAGGACAGGGCGACAATGAAATTGGGCTGGGGAATTCCGCTCGAGCGATACATAAAGACTAATGGCAAGTTCGTGCAAAATAGTTTTTCGAGCAAGGGTGAAAGCTCTTTGATTGAGAAAAACCTCTGGGCGCGTGTTGAGCCGAAGTCGCAAACAGACGCCTACTGGACTGGCAGAGATATGGTTTCGCTGAGAGATGGAACTTCTAAGAGCACATTGCTGCACGAGCTTCAACATCGCAAGGAAGCATTGACTGGCATCACGGAGCCCGGATTTGTACGTGCGGCGAATTTGCTTGAACAGAGTCCTGAGAGGTCTTGGAGAGTCTATAGTGCAGTCCGGCAGGCTCAGGAAATCAGAGCCGAGTTGGCCAGCCGTTATGATGGAATTTCCCATAAGTCCGAGATAGTCAAAGAACTCAAGCGAACTCTGCCATTCTCGAGTGCTGCCGGTGGCGTCCCCTATATCATTCTGTGGCGCACTGAATTCAAAGAATTTGTCAGGTCGAAAGGAAAATACCGTCCTGATGCCGATTACTCCGGACGAGGCATTGACAGTGAGCTGCACTCGGAAGCCAACAAATTGCAATTCAGGCTCTCTGCGAGTCAACCCGATGCGGAAATAGCGATACTGGATGTTATGGGTAGATGTGATTTGAAGCCTGAGCAAGTTGCTAAGATCTTCAAACATTGCAACGATATTCTCGATCCTCGCAAGGTGGAACTGGTCGCACTTCCTCATAGCGGTTTGGCAATGGAAACCCTGATGAAAAGCGCTGAGCCTGAGCGTGTAACCCAGGGTTTTTTGCCTACATGTGGACCGGCGTCTCTAGAATTCTACACGTATTCGAGACATCCGGAGAACGCTGCAGACTTGATATCCCAGGTGGTGCGCAATCAAAAATATGATTGTCGCGATGGCTCCACAGTCGTTCTCGATCGCTTGAGTGCGATACCAGAACTTCATTGCAATCGATCATTCTCAGATCAGCTCTTTCAAAACACTGCGGTCAATATCCATTGGCAGAGAAAGAACTCTCTCATTCCATGGACGAATCTCAGTGATGTTGCAGATTCCGGAATATCCCCAGGTTCTGTGCGATATCAGCGAATCAGCACGAACGAGAATGACGATTCACCTTATCGAATCTTGGACTTTAGCCAGAATCCACCTCAGCCTATTCATAATAGATTTTCCGAGGAGTATCGCCACGATTTCACCGATCCAATGATGAGTCAATCGGCTATAAACGATATCAATGGTCAGATTAATTGTGGATCTGGCGAGGGCATCATGATGCCTCGCGAATTAGACTCGTCGGCTGAGATGCGGGATTTCCTGAAGGAAAGGCAATCCAAAGGAATGCTGCCAGTGCTTGCTTGTGTCGATGCCAGGCACGCCATTATCGACCGCAATGGATTCAGAGATTCACCAGAGCCATTGTGGCATGCTGTGGCAGTCGACACCTTCCATGACGCGAGAAATGTGGTATCACTTTTTAACCCCTGGGGATACAGGATTCATAACGTGAGTCTCGACCGGTTTTTTGAAGCGTATAAAGCAATACTGCCCACAAGTACGTGTAAGAGCTTGTAATATGAGTGAGCTGCTTCAATGATTAGGTTCATCACCAGTGACGGAAATTTCAGATATCGGGCGCATCAAGCGGCTTCCACTGCCTGAAGGGTGGAATAAAACGCGCGAGGTTGTGGGGCAGTTTGGCAACAGCTATCTATATAACTTTGGACGTTCCGACATTCCCGAAATGCAGCTTTCCCTGTTTTACCGCGGGATGCTCGTATCATCGCTTTCAGGCAGAGAATTCGAGCGGATATTAAAAAGGGAGCCGCACGAGCTGAGTTCTGAAGCTGTTCTCAGCATAAGCGAAGTATTGGGCAACTGTGCCCAACCGGATATCTATGACATGGATAAGGCGACGACTATCTCTCTTTCAGACAAAAACGTAATTGCCGTTGAAGGTCGCTTTCCCGACCTTGCGCTGGAGAATCGCACCATCTTTATAAATGGTGGCAATGACGGTTGCACGGTCATGGAAATAATTTTCTCCGCACCCAAAGACGCATTCGCCAAATTCACGCCGGCGCTCAATCGATGCCTGCAGGCTGTCGAGTGGAGATAATTTCCAAACCTGACGGATAACTGATTTACTAAAACTGTCTCGGATGTCCAAAACGGCTGGTGACTGCTTCCGCCGTGCTGTACATGTATCCGGTCGAATTGCGGTCGCTCAGAATGGCCGGCGCCATGTGTGTAGCCGTTGGCGGTTGATATCGTTGCTGCATGACCGGCTGCTGCGGCGCCTGCTGCGCTTTCACTGCCGCTATCGCATTGCCGACATGCCCGAAAATGAACATGATTATCATCAGACCAAGACCACCAGCGGCGACGATTCCTCCGCAGATGAGCTCTTCATAGTCTTCCAGATTCACTTAATCGTCCCTTCTAGTGGCGGATTGACTGGATTTCCAACTGCATCCAATGAATTCCCAGGGTGCCTAAAGAGACTTCTGTCTCCAGGCAGGGTGCCTAAATCGCATTGCCTGCCGACTCACATTCGCCCAACGCTCGAGCCAGTGACGAGGATATGATAATGCCGAACGCGCCAACTGCAAAGGCTTTGCAACGTTCTGAAACTGAAATTTATCATAATTTATGCGGGAAACCCCAGTGGGGGCGGGACTAGACCTACGCAGCGGCGGCAGTCCCGACTGAGCGCCTGGAGTGTCGTCAGTTTTGTTGGTACGTGAGTCGCGTGCGGCTTGCTGGGCACCGGGCGGCAAGAATTCGGACCTCGAACGACATGAGGCATACCGGATAGAATAGTAATCATGGTCAAAGTTCCTGCCAGATTGCTAACTGTGATCGCCCTTGCCGGGCTAATTTTCGCTGCGGCGAGTTTGCTGAAAATCGGTTCGTCTCCGGCTCAGGATGCGGTTCCTCCAAGTCCTGGTTCGCCGGGCGAGGCACCTCCGGGAGCGGCAGGAAGCTCCGGTGACAGTAGCCCTGGATTCGCGGGCGGGAGCCCCGGAGTAACAGGCGGAATCAGTGGAGTTTCCGGCGGCAACAGCGGTTCCGCCGGCAATGTCTCGCCGTCCAACCCAGGCTCCGGCAACCCAGACGACGTCGTCAGCAGTGTGGTAAACCCCACTGAACCCGCATACGAATGGACCCTGGAAAGGATGCTTCTGGCGACGCCTATGCCAATGACCCAGGAAGAGCGGACGTTCTTATTCAAGCACCGGCCGTTGGAGAAGATCCGGGAGTGGACCCAGGAGGAATTCAACGCCTATGTGGCGGAACCATTGGGTTTAAGGCAAGCGGCCCAGGAAGGTTTTCGCTGGCGAGATTTGACTGAAATGCTCACGCGACAGGTGAAAGCCGCGTCTAAGTTCATGACCGGCGGTACGAGCGATGTGCCGGTGCATGGGTCTCCAAGCTCACCTGCTAAGGAAGGACAGAAAGATCCGTTTGCGACTTCGGATA
>JAYRNY010000725.1:0-4639 GCA_041911975.1 bacterium
AGACTTCTTTGGCCTCATTCAATGCTGCATCATCTGAGAAATGAATCGATTGCGGCATTATGTAGATTGCGCAGTCATGATTGTCTGCGATCACCCTTTCGCGAAACTTCTGGCTGTCAGGCCAAATGTCGCCAAGGTTGCCGCCTCCCTGCAGAAATATTGGCGCATTGCCGTTTTTCTCTCTCATTTCTTTTTGATTGAAATCGACAAGCGAGCAGGTGTAGGTTACTTTAGCCTTGCGGGTTTCGATCAAGTAAAAACAGGTGCCCAACCAGATCAAATGATCGCCGGCGTTGAGGTGATCGGGATAGTCTAGAAGCGCGCATTGCTGAAAGCTCTCGATTTGCGCGAGAGCTTCCGACAACTGCGTTTCCAGAGGCAGAGCTTGCAGATGGGTTGCCTCTGACGAATTCATATTTTTTTCGATCTCTGTCTTTTATTCGATGCGCAGATCACCGGCGGAAATTGCAAATTCGGCCGTCGGTTTGCCCTGTGTGTTGGAGGCGTTCAGTATTTGCAGCTTGCGCTTGGTGTCGACATCGACAACGGACACGAAAACAGAATACTTGCCTGGTTTGAGGGGCGGCATCTTCAGCTCTTCCGACCATGAGATCGGCTTGCCTGCCTGCCATTGATTGGTAGGCGGCTGCGGAGTGTGAAGAGATTGGCCGATCGGTTTTCCGGATTCATCACGGAATTCCATTTGTACCTTGTAACTGCCGGCTACATCTTTGTCGAATTCTCTAAATGGACGCAAAGGAGGAGCGGCTCCCAGATTGAGGAATTCGAAAGAGGCTTTGAGCTTGTCGCCTTGCTTGAGTTTTTCATCAAAAGAAATCTTTTGAGAGACTAGCTGATAGCCCAGTTTGGAGCGCAATTCTTCCAGAGACTTAGCTAAAACTTCGTCTTTGGAGGCTGCTTCCAGGGTGGACATCGGCAATTCAATGTAGCTGATGCCGTCGACCGGAGCATTCTTAGCGATTTTCTCGAGATCGGCAGCATCTACTTTGTCAGTCAATTGATAACCGGTAAAAGTGTCCGGATGGAATTTGATGATCACTCTGTATTGATCGAAGCCGTGTTTTCCGTCGCTTATATTTTGCCGGGTGATGTAGACGCGCTGACCGTAACGGTAGATCAAATAGTCCGAAATCTCATCCAGGGAGTCCTGCCCGGCGCGGTTGGGCGTCGGTGCATCAACATCGAAATTCAATCTTGCCGTAGGGAAGGCTTTGGGGAAAATGTCGGCAACATATTTCCAGTGCTCGACCAGTTTTCTTTGCGTCATGCCGTGGTCTTTGGTTAGCGCTTTCTCGAGTTTGTCGTAGTTGCCCTTCTCGCCGGTGACGTCGGGTACGACTGCAGTGCCTCCACCAACGCCACCACCGGTGATGCCGATCGAGTGAATGTTGGGGTTCTTGTCGTACTTCTCACCCATTTCCGTGATGAAGTTGGACCATTTGGCCAGATAATTCGTGTCCCAGAAGATCGGCATCAGGTGCTGCTTGCCGTCTTTGCCTGTGTATTCCATAGTCTTGACGTCGCCCGCGAAAACCCAGGCGGGCGTGTCTGAATCAAGGGCGACTTTCTTGTCGGCTTTGTCGCCGTCTTCCGCTTTAGGCGTCTGCCAGCCTTCCGGTACGGTGTCCAACCCGCAAGTGGAGACGCGAACTATCAATGATTTGCCGGAAGGTTTGAGAAGTTCGAGCAAACTTTCAATGGGCTGCCAGTTGAATTCGTCTTCTTTCGGTTCCAAAACCTTCCAGGGAATGACGACGGAGATGCCGCTCACGTTCGGCTTGCTCAAAACTTCAGTGATCGCTTGAGATTGTCCGATTTTTTCCGTCGGCACGACGGCAAACAATCCGATTTCTTTATTGAAAACCGGTTGCGCACCTTCCAGAGTCACCGCCTTGAATTTCTTTGTCTTGATCAGGCGGTCTTGCCCTTCATTCAAGTAGTGCTTTTTCTCTGGAACCGGATTGAGGTACTTGATAAGTTGTTTGGGCGAATTGTTCGCATATGCGTTTTGAACAGATGAAAGAGCCCCGCCCACACCAAGAGTTACCGCCAGTGAAAGTGATATAACCCTAACTCGCATCTTTCCCTCCAGAGAATTTCTTATGTCAGCCGGGCAGTAAACAGTTTTAATTCCGGCATCAAAACTGAGAATTGTACAGGCAAATAGCCATTTTTTCCCTCCACTGCAGTTATGAAATCGCGCTGGTGCTTGCGTCAAGCTGTCCGGGCAAATGTGATAACCTTTCTTCCCTACCTGTGGGGACAAGGGAGACCGGTGCTTGAGTCTTACTTACCTGGGCCATAGTGCAATCAGGTTCAACGTTTCGGGGGTCAACATATATGTTGACCCTTATCTCAAGGAGCCTGTCGATTGGCTGAAACTGCCAAAGGGCGATCTGGTCCTTTTCAGTCACGGGCATTTCGATCATGGCGTCCTCATGGCCGGCAAGCTCTACGAAGCATGGCAGTGCAAGTTCGCCGGTCCGCGTGTTTTGATGCGCTGGATGGCGCGCAAGTACAGAAAGCGCATTCCGCACGAACAACTGATCACCATCGATCACCATGAATCTTTTACTTTCCAGTCCGTCAAGATTCACGCTATTCCGGCGCACCATCCTGTTAACCGGCTCGGCAAGACGATTCTTGCCCTGCATGCCCGCACGCGCGCGCCTGGAAAGCCTGTCAATGGATACTTTTTCGAAGGCTTCTACCACGCCGGCGATACCATTTATACGCAAACCATTCGAGATAGTCTCAAGGACTATCTCGTGCACACGGCTTGCCTGCCGATTGGCGGAAAATATGGCGTTGCCTCACCGGACGAGGCTCTCAAGATTGCCGAGGAGATAGGGGCGAAGCGGGTCGTGCCGCTTCACTACCAGGCGCTTGTCGAGCGCGTGCCGTTTCGTTACCAGTCTTCTGATCTGGTCAAGTACGCTCGTGCTACCGGTACGAAAGTGGAAATTTGCCCGCTGGCCATCGGTGAGCTTCTGGAAATCTCGGTTAAGAGCCCTGGTTAAAGCCACTTTGCTTGCCCTTAAGAAAATCAAGCAGGAAGCCAATCGGCTATAAAGTAAAACTCTGGGTACAAACAGTTTTAGGTGTTGACTTAGCGGTCTGATAACTTTAGCCTTGTCTGAAAATAATTCCACTCCAGACGCCAAGACCATTCGCTTGATGAAGCATCCCAGGCCTCCTGCGGAAGCTCAAATCGAGGAATTGCTCAAAACTGCGCGTGAAAATTTGCGGGTGACGGTGGAGCTGCCTTTCAACGAGTCGGCAGAGCCATATGTCTTGAGCAGCTTTGTCGAATCGGCGAAGGCTGAGTGTTTCTGGATGTTCTACCGCGGCGTGGGGCCTGATTCCTCCCTGCTCTGGAACATGATGACCGATGATCCGATGCTGATTCATCACTTGATGACGTCGCAGTTTCCAGCACTGGAAACCGGTTTTTCTCCGATTCCGAAAACGAAGGCAGTTGTGCAGGCCGTCGCCAATTATAAGGACGCTCGCGAAAGTCTTCCCGCTGACTCTGAGTTTGAGATGTCTGAGAGCCCAGCCGCACAGAACTTTCCCAGGAGCACCAAGCCGGAGCACGACTTGCTCACTTTGCCGGACGAAACGCAGAAAGGAAGAGGTGCACCGGCTCCTGCTGCGCAGCAGCCTATGATGCCCGGACCCGGAGCTTTTCCTCCCGTGCCCCATGCGCAGCTTCCATTTCCTCAGGTTGGCCCGATGTCTTCGCAAGATGTCGCCCAGGCGGCTGCTCAAGTGGCAGCACAAGCGGCTGTGCAGGCGGCAGTGCAGGCAGCGGCGCAAGCAGCCGCTCAAGCAGCGCAAGCGGCAATTCAGCAGCAGATGGGCAATCAGCCTTCCCCAGCTCATTCACCTGTGCCAGCACAGCCTCCTGCACCAAATCAGATGTTTGCGAATTTTGAGCAAGCACAAGCTCCGGCACCGCTCCAGCAGCCGCCAATGCCTTTTGCCGCTCCGGGTGGGAAATTGCCGGCTCAGCCGCATCAGCAGAATTTGGAGCCGCCGCCCGGATACACTCCCTTGCAATTGCCTCAGGGCGTGCACCTTGCCCATACGCCGCAGATTCCCCTGTCGTCAATGGTTCCTCTTTCGCCGCAGCAACAGCCGCCCGCCGGCGCCGCTCCTGAGATTCCGGCGTTTCTTTCTGCCAAGCCTGCCGAATCATCTCCTTCGTCACCCTTTGCTGCGCCCGGCTCCAATGCTCCCAATTCGCCTGCGCGCAATTCCGACAAAACCTTGAAATTGGAAGCCGATGCGCACACTGCGCCAGGGCGGGGCTGGCTCAAAGACGACAAAGGAACGAGCATCGTCGTGGAGCCTGTGGCAGAGGCGCCTGCCGATCCCGATTCTCCGTTTGTTCAGCCGAAGAAATCTCAGCGTTCCACTCATCAGAAATTGAAAGCTCGCCCCATGCTCGAGGGTGATCTGACCAATTTGCAGATGCCCACTCTTCTTCAGTCGATCAACATGGGCAAAATGACTGGGCGGCTTGATATGCAGGCAGGCGGCGAGCTGGCTGTCATCTATTTCAAGGACGGCGCGCCCTTGCATTGCCAGTTGCGCAATTCCGAGGGTGAGTCGG
>JAYRNY010000726.1:0-8663 GCA_041911975.1 bacterium
AGAGCAATACACGATAACCAGACAGAAAGGAACAGAGCGCGCGTTTACAGGCAAGTACTACAATTGCCACAAGGAAGGCGTGTACAAGTGCGTATGCTGCGGAGCGGAGCTGTTCAGCTCGAAAGAAAAATATGACTCCGGCAGCGGCTGGCCAAGCTTCTGGGCTCCCCACACCAAAGAAAACGTTGCTGAGCATAATGACACGAGCTACGGCATGCAACGCACGGAAGTGACCTGCAGCCAATGTGGCGCGCACCTTGGTCACGTATTCGAAGACGGTCCCAAGCCGACAAATCAACGCTACTGCATCAACTCCGCATCGATAGACCTGGAAGAGAAGAAATAGAAGCATCTTCCAAAACAAAAGAGCAAAGCTGAAAGAGATAGACTAGGGAAAACGCCATTTCTCTATCCATTCGTTCGCCGTATGTTATTCAGGCAAGGAAAGAATGCCTGGAGAATGACTTGTGCACCCAGCAGTGAAGAAATATTTGGTACCCGCTTCAATAGGCATCGTCACTGGCGTGATCTTCGCAATGGCAAAGGCGTACCTCACAGACGAGATTGTTGATAGCTGGATTAAAGTACCACCCTTTGAAATTATGAACCAGCCCTTCCTGTCTCTGCGCATGCGAGATCTGGCGATTCAAGCATTTGCTCTTCGATTGTGCGACACATTACTCAACTGTGGCATGGGTCTGTTGCTCTTCCCACCAGCATTGCTTTGTGGTCTCAAAGCATTTCGCACAAAGCCGAATCAAAGGGAGTATATTAGAAGGCTTTCGCTCACCATAGAGATTACAATCTACACCTCAATGGTTCTAGCGATGCTGATTTCATTTGGCCTCGCCTATGGAGCGCACAAATCTACAATTACAATCAAGTTCGTGCTCGACTTCGTAAGCGTTTGGTCACTGGCGCTCTTAGAACTTTGGATGTCGTTCTTTCCAATTGCTTTCGGTGGGCTGATTTACATATTTGCAAAACGACGCGATCCGGCGAAGCGTTCCTTTTTCAAAATAATCAGAAGCTTTTTTCAAAACGAGCCCGCGCCAAAACAGGCCTTAGACTAGGGTAAACGCCGAATCTTTTTAAAGCGCACATGGCGTATGCTGAAAAAAAACCTGGAGAAAGAACCATGCGCCCCTATGTATTTCCTTTCATTCTGGGCATCTCGATTGGACTGCTGATTGTATTTATTGTGTCAGCTTTTCCAGATTCCTGGTTTCTAAATACTAAAGATTTCGGAGCATACATAATTCCACACTGGGATACTCCTGGTTGCGCGGAATGTACGGCTCAGATGACAAATTTGACATACCAGGCTCTTCTTTTGCGATTCACCGCGTTCATATTGCAGGAAGGTTACTGGTATCTGGCCGCACCAACGATCGTCACTTGTGTTTATGCAAAACTGCGCAAAGAGGCAAGAAAGTCCCCCAACTGGAATCGCTTGTTTGCGACTCTTGATTGGACTATCGCTTCATCGACAGCCCTGGCGATTTTTCTCAGTGCGCGTTGCTGGGGAAATGAGCATAACCCGCTAGAGTTTTTCATGGCAACTAGTGTGTGCGCGGCATTTCTTCTTGTGTTTTTCTGGATTACTTTGATCGGCCCACTTGTTTTTGGAGCGATCACTTACGTGATCCTTGCCTACCGTGACAGCAGACCAGTTGTTCCTCTCTACAGATTCGGAAATCCCGGCATTACACTTTAGCGGCTGTCGCAGTTTTCACTGTACTCAAACAAATTCCACAGAATCAGCCTTTCGGGGGATAAGCACAGCCTGCTGAAAGCGGCTTTGTTTCACACATTTGCCACAATAAGCCCATATTCTTTGAACATCAACGCATTCGGTCCTCGCACGCGCATATCTTCTGCCCGGGTATCCCCTTTTGATGCACAACATTAATCATCCAATTGAAGAACGGATAGACGTAGACTATTCGGACTGGATGCGCCAGAAAAATGAGATTCTGGCGCTCACTGTCACTATTCGTATTCAGTTCTTGGCGATTGTTATCCTGGCAGCGGCGATTGGATTCATTCTCTTCGCCCAGCCCCAACTGGACGCCCTTCCGTACTCGAGCATTTTCTTCGAAACAGCCAAATAGGGAGTTTTTCGCCCCCACAGCAGTGGTATAAGAGACCCTAAGCAATTGGGGTCACCATGGCAACGTCAATCCTTCTCGTCGACAACGACCAGCAGCTGACAGCTCTCGTAAAATCACTGCTCGCCGGTCGCGGGCACGAGGTTTCACACTTCGAGTCCGGAAAGGAGGCAATAGATTCACTTTCTAAGAACAAGCCCGACTTGATAGTAGTAAGCGAGCAGCTTTCCGACATCGACGGCGTCGGCTGGATTGTTAAACTGCGCCAGGTCAATCGCGACACCAAAGTGGTCTTTATCTCAAGCAAATGGAAGGACACTGAGGTTTATCAGCAGTTGACCAAAGACTTCGGCGTTTCCCTTGTCGTCCACCGTCCCCTGAAGCCCCTTTTGTTCGGCGCCCAGATTGACGGCGAGCTCAAAGCCAAGACCGCCAGCGATCTCAATGAGGTAACGGACACAGAGACATTCATGCAATTGAAGACGCGCTTTGCCTCGATACTGCCCGGCCGTTTGAAAAACATGGAGGAGATAGTCGAGCAGTCAATGGCAAACCCGGATGATTGCGAGGCGATAAAGGAGGTGCGGCGCCTTTCGCACAACCTGAAGGGCACAGCCAGCTCCTGTGGATTTCACCACCTGGGTGAAACAGCAGCGAAGATTGAGCAGACGATGAATGATGTGATCGACGGCAAGAAGTCGCTGGATAAGAACACCTGGGATACAATCAGCCGCCTCGTTGGCGTTTTACACGAGAATGTCAAACAGGACTTTCCCGATGAGCTGCCCCCGCCGCCCGAGGCAAAGGGCGAGGGCGCCCACGAAGAAGATTCGTCCATGGCGAATGTGCTTCTGGTCGGCAGATACAACGAGGAAGAAACCAAGAAATTCGCTCAAAAGGCGATAGTGCGCTTGATTTACTCGGAAGACCCCAAGGATGCTATAGAGAAAGCCAAAGCCACGACACTCGATGCGGTGATTATCGACATGTCCGACCTGAAGACGGACGAGTCATTTGACCTGGCACTCCAGTTACGGAGCGTTCCGGGCTGCGAAAATTTGCCTCTCGCCTTCATTCACACTGACGAAATTGTCGCTCGACGCACGGAAGGCATGCATGCCGGAGCTTCACTATATTTGAAAAAACCAGTCAAAGACCAGGACATGGTGCAGGCTATCGAGTATTTGATTGCCCTGCGCGGCAGACCACGTATTCTCATTGTGGACGATGACGAGGACTTCACCAAGATCATCGAATCAGCGCTCGGCAAAGAATCAATGCTGGTCAAGTCAGTCAACGAGCCGGACAATGCGCTCGGCATTCTAGAGGATTTCTCGCCCGATCTGCTTTTGCTCGACGTGATGATGCCGAACACGAGCGGTTATGACGTCTGCCGCAAAATTCGCGCGATGTCGCGTTGGCAAGATTTGCCGATTGTATTTCTTACAGCGCAATCCGGACTCGATTCGCGGCTTGCCGCATTCGATGCGGGAGCGGACGACTATTTACCAAAGCCGGTTGCCACCGTGGAACTGCTGGCGCGAGTAAGGGTGCGCCTGGACCGCATGCGCCTCATGAAAGAACGCGCCGATCGCGACATCCTGACCGGACTTCTGCTGCGCCGTGCGTTCGTCGAATCTCTCACCGCGCTCCACTCGGAAGCTGAGCGGCACAAGCTGGAGTTTAGCCTGTGTTTGATGGACGTCGACCATTTCAAGAAAGTCAATGACACCTATGGGCACATGGCCGGCGACCGCGTGCTGGCTCACTTCGGGCAGCTGCTCAGACGGCGATTTCGCGTGGAGGACCTGCGTGGCAGATGGGGCGGCGAAGAATTCATAATGGCATTTCGTCATGAAGGGAAAGAAACTATGAAAGGCGCGCTTAACCGCGTGCTGGATGAATTGGTCACCATTCCTTTCAAGGGCGATCACGATGAAGAATTTTTCGTCAGTTTTTCCTCCGGTATGGTGAGCTTTCCACAAGACGGAACGCAGATTGAAGCATTGATCAAGAAGGCGGATGAGCGGCTGTACATGGCAAAGGAACAAGGTAGACGGCGCATCATCAGCGAAGGATGAACAGCTAGCTCGTTAGAACTGAACAGGCAGTCACGGCAGGTGCAAACTGAGTAAGGGAGCCGAACATGGCTAGAGTCCTAATTGCAGAAGACGACCACTTTCTCTCCGATCAAATTCGACAGTGGCTTGAATTCGAGAAATTCATTGTCGATGCCGTTTACACGGGACCTGAAGCCTGCGAGCATTTACAGTTCGAAGAGTACGACGTCGTAGTCCTGGACGGTCACCTGCCCGGCATGGACGGCATAGACATCTGCAAGAAATATCGCTCGGATGGCGGCACAACGCCAATTCTCATGCTGTCCGGACGCGACCAGGCAAAAGATAAAGCTGCCGGTCTGGAAGCTGGCGCCAATGATTACTTGCTGAAACCATTCCACTTGAAAGATCTGTCTGCTCGATTGCGAAAACTCATGGGCGAACCGAAGTAGACTTTCTCCACTACTGAGCCACGCTATCTATTCCGCAAATGTATGCGCTCGTAATTTCCAGAGTGTAATCAGCTGCCTCTTTATGTGGCGTGTGTCTCGCAAATTTGATCATGTCTTTGGTTGCAGGTCCGGAAACATGGTCAACTATTGCATCGACTTGTTTTTCCGAACCATACTCATCGCCCACACCCTGAATGGCAAGAACTGGACATCTGATCGCGGGCAGGAAGTGCTCCATATTGAAATCGCGATACTCAGGAGACAGCCATGTATCAATCCAGGCGCTGATCACACCGTCGGTTTTGTCGCCGTGGTATTTCGTGATGCGTTGTTTCAAGTTAGTTTCCTTGAACAACTTTTGCGCCTGCCTGATTCCATCAAGAGTTATCTCTTCGACGAAAACGTGTGCACCTTCAGTAATCACGCCAACAACCAATTCAGGTGTCTTAGCCGCTGCGATGAGCGCAATTGATCCGCCATCGCTGTGCCCGAAAAGCACACACTTTCCAAGCCCGAGTTTCACTATTAGTTTTGCAAGAGTGTCCGCCTCTCGCTCCAGATATCCTTGATCTCGCTTCCCAGTGAAAGGACCGGAACCGCCATAACCCTGGCGGTCGTACACGATGCCTTTGCGGTGCGAGGCGGCACAGAGCCGCTCAGGAAAGTCGCGCCAGACAGCTATACTACCGAGCGAGTCGTGCAAGAAAACAATTGGCGGGCGGCAGGACGCGTTCTCGATAGTGCTGACACGCAATGATATTCCGTCTATCTCAATATCAGCGTAGGTCATTTGCGGGTTTCCTTAAAAATCAGCTGCCACAGGTGTTTTAGTCTCTTTCAACCTGGCTCTTGCCTCGCCAAGGGTAATGAAATCATTGTTCATCCTCTTGGCGTACCACAAAAGCGCGATACCACCAACAGTGCCAAGTAGCAAGCAAACGACACTGCCTTCCGGGCCGAACACCCCTCCGGTGAGAAATGTCGGTCCTTGCATCGTGGGAGTAAACAGGCTCTGTCCAAAGTCGGCACCGGATACATGAGTTCCGAAGAATGGTCATTCAAAGAAATTCCAGGCCCAGTGCGCAGCAATCGGCATCCACAACCGGCGAGTTACAACATAACAGGCACACAGCGAAATACCGGCTTCCAGTGACAAGAATGTACAGAAGAGGACTTTGTCCATCACGGCCGCTCCGCCGGCTTCATTGACCATATGAGCGAATCCGAAGCAAAAGGAAGAAACAATGACAGCCGCAACTGTGCCCCAGGATTTTTCCATAATGGTGAAAGCGTAGGAGCGAAAAATCAATTCTTCAGTCGCAGCCGCCAGGATGAGAGTGAGCGCGGACAGTGGCAGGTCGATGGCCGTATTGATTTTGCCGAAGCTGTAGGAGCCGGCAATCATGATTACTAAAAGAGTAAGAACAACCAGCAATCCACCGAAAATCGTGCCCAGAGCGAAATTGCCCGCCGCACTTTTGGTATCAAAACCAAACTGGCAGAGATCGGAATGCTCGAACTTACGAATGAAAAAATACAGAAGAGAGAAGCACAGCCCCAGATGATAAATCTCAGTAGTGAAAAGCACCGGCAGTGAGCCTTTGATTCCCACCATGGCCAGTGCACTTACCAGCGAGGGCTCTGTGAAGATCAAAATCGCAAACAAGATAAAGACAAAAACGAAGCAGCGCGTCAGTGGAAACGACCACACAGCATTGGCAAATTTTGAGATCACGCTGTTCTTCCCGCCACTGACATGAATGCTCGAACCAAGCAAACCGCACGCACTGATCTAAACAGTCATCAGAACGCCCGCCCTCGCTACAAAGATCATAACCTGTTGAAGTACCGTGCAGCGCAATCCACATCAGACCGAGCCCGACCACGTGAACTTCCACCAGCGCTTCTTGAGAACTGCTCGCGTTGGCGTTTCCTTTATACTCTTAGGGTCGAATTACTAAAGAACGGGTATCAAGGGAATTCAACGGCATCATGACCAGTTACTTGCACGTCATCTGTGACTACGCCCCCGGCGATCTAGCGTGGGCGGAGGTGTATTCAGCGTTCAAAGCCAAATTGACCGAGGATGTGCCGCTGCACATGACCGCCGTAAACTCCTTTGACACCGTGAGTACGGGCTTCATTGTCGGGCAATTGAGCTGTGCGACAACAGGATTGAAGCCGGAAAGCCTGACGATTTTCGCTAACTGTGCGCCACGCAAAGATGTCAAAGAAGCGCGTCAGGACAATGAAGGCGAAGGATTGCTGTACGCAAGCTTGAAGAACGGTGTGCACGTGATTGCCGTCAATAGCGGACATTCGATGTCTTTTATCCGCGACGAAATTCTGGAGCTCTGGAGCACCGATGCAGAGGAATTCGGCAGCCAGTTTCGCTCTCGCGACTTCTTCCCGCGCATTATCGCGCAGGCGGTCAAAAGCGATTTCTCATTTCTAGTCCACAAACTGGACCCTGTAAAAGTCATTCCGGATGAGCCAAAGGAAGTGATCGGCTATAGAGACTCGTTTGGAAATATGAAAACGACCTTCCGAGAGGGGCATCCTCTCTTATCAGAGCTGAAAGATGGGCAACGTATCAAAATTACAATCGGCTCTATAATTCGGGCGGCAACGGTGGCTGCTGGCAGCTTCAACGTTATGGAAGGCGACCTGGCCTTTGCGCCAGGCAGTTCTGGTCACGAGAGACGCTTCTGGGAATTGTTCAAGCGGGGCGGCTCAGCGTGGGAAGAATTCGCCTGCCCAGCGGTCGGAACCAAGATCAAAATCGACATGACCTACTAGGTCGGTCCTCAATTTTTTCACCAGCAAGACTGTCTGCCCGCAAGAGCGCGCAGTAAATTCGACACTGGCGCGAGGGCCCCGGGCAGCACTCGCGCATAGGCTCAGGCACCACACCAGATGGCCGCAGTGCTGGGGTTCCTATAAAAGCATTATACATACTTTTGCATGGTAATCAATAGTGCCTTTGACTATTTGTAACAAGCAAGACAACCGGACAATTGAGCCGAAACGAAGGACTGCACGCGCTCTCAGACTATGTTGCAAACCGCTCAAAACCAACTTCTTGGCTGCAATAAAACTGCAACAAGGGGTTCCTATTATGAGTACAGAACGCAAGAGACAACGCGTTCGAGAATGTGTGAAGGGGAAGCTGGGGTTTCGGATTTAACGATCCGAAACTCAAGCGCTTTTTGGCTTCGCCATACTTTTTAAAGGGGAAGAAGGGGCGGTGCCAACAGCAGTCGCCCCTTCGCATTGGCTCTCGAGTGTGGGCAGCTCGCCAACACCAAATAGCTCACATAACAACGTTTCCAAAAGCCAATTTCTTGTATCATCAAGTCTCCCCGGACCAAAGAGATACGGAATTGAAATTCGGCATTTTCTCGGTTGTCGATCACTATCCAAAAGAGCTTAAGCGCGACGTCGGCACCTTTTACGAAGAGTTGCTCGAGCAGGTGGAAGCGGCTGAGTCTCTCGGTTTTGATTCCTTCTGGATCGCAGAGCATCACTTCCACGAGTACGGTGCGATACCTCGCCCGGCCATTTGGATGGCTGCGGCAGCGCAACGGACAAAGCGAATAAAACTCGGTTGTGCTGTGGTTGTCTTGCCATTTGATAACCCACTGCGCGTTGCTGAAGACCTGGCAATGGTGGATATTTTGTCGAACGGTCGCCTGGAGGTTGGCGTCGGCTCAGGCTATCTATCGCATGAATTTGCAGGGTTCAATCTAAACCCGCAAGAGAAACGCGAGCGTTTTGACGAGAGCCTGGAAGTACTTGCCAAAGCATGGTCGGGAAAACGCTTTTCGCATGAGGGCAAATTCTACAATTGCCGCGATGTGCAACTAAACGTGGTGCCTGTCCAAAAACAACCGCGCATGCATGTTGCTGTTTTGCGCAATGAAGTTGCCCCCTATGTCGGCGCCCAGAGGCTGCCGATGATGATGATTCCCTATGCCACGACCGAGCGATTGGATGAACTAAAGGACACGACCACGAAATATCGCAAAGCTTACGAAGCG
>JAYRNY010000727.1:0-3269 GCA_041911975.1 bacterium
CCGGTCATTGCATTCACGGGCAGTCTGGCAACCGGACAGCGCATTGCTTCCATTGCCGCACCGATGATGAAGAAATTGCACCTCGAGCTGGGAGGAAAAGATGCATTCGTCATTTGTGACGATGCTGATCCAGAAATTGCAGCAAAGGCTCTCGCATATGCAGCGCTTACAAACGCCGGTCAGGTCTGCACTTCTTCAGAGCGTGTCTACTTGCCGAAAAGCAAAGCGGCCAAGTTTACAGAAGCGCTGGTAGCACATGTCAAAGAATTGAAACTTGGTCCTGGTATCGAACCTTCTACGGACATCGGGCCTATGATTGGCGCGACTTACAGAGAAAAGGTCGAAGGTCACGTGCAAGACGCCATCAAGCACGGCGCCAAGGTTTTGACCGGCGGACGCCGTCCGCAAAATCCGCAGAAAGGATATTTCTATGAGCCGACCGTTTTGACCAACGTCGACCACTCAATGAAAATCATGAACGAAGAGACCTTTGGTCCGACGATTCCACTAATGGAGTACAGCACATTCGAACAAGCGATAGAACTCGCCAACGACTGCATGTTTGGACTTGGCGCATGTCTTCTCACCAGCGATCCGATGAAAGCAAAACTATTCCTGGAAGAAGCCAAAGCAGGAACAGTTTGGATCAACGATCCGCTCACGGACAACTATGCAGGACCTTTCGGTGGAATGAAACTGAGCGGCGGCGCGCGCGAATTGGGTCAAGAAGGCCTGGATTCATTCCGCGAAACCAAGCACGTGCACTGGGAGTTTGCCACCACACCAAAATCGTGGTGGTACCCCTACGGTAAGTAAATCCGCAACTACCAGGTGCTTGCCGCGGCGCTGCCACCTGTCGCAGGATTTAATGCTTTGGACTGGGGCATGTTCGCGTGTGCACCGGGTGTGTCTCTGCCGTCACTCAGATACTTAGGCTCTTCGTCACTTTGACTCATGATCTTCTTCCGCAGTGCCTCGAAAACTGCCGGCTTTACCGAGACAATGCCTGAGAATGGATGCAGGTAATCAGCCAGCAGATAAATGTTCAATGTCATAGGGGCAAGAAGACAGCAAAGCAAACCTATGTGAAATCTTCTGCTCTCAGGAGCGAATATGAATGTCAGAGTAACGATACCGGCACCGCCGATGGCAATAATGGCCCAAAGGTACGCCGGCATTCCCTGGCTCATAGTAGCGGTACGAACTCTCCTCAGACCACCCAGCACATTCATTGCATCAAAGTATGATTGATAGACTACTACTTCTCTTTCATTTGTCGGCTTGACGGAAAGCGACGCATCCCAGAGGTCGTTCATTTTCTCCTGTGCTTTAGAGCTTTCCATGCCATGGGCAAGAAGTGGCCATTCATCTTGTATTACTGCATCCACGTATTCTCGGCAAAGTCCACGAATGCGCTTGCGATCGACAGCCGGCAGACCTTTTGCATCACGGAAAACTTCGCCTACTGAATTAGCTTCGTTGACTATGTTAGCCAGAGCTGTCGTGTAATCCCGCATTGCCTGTGCAATGAAAAACCCCAACAATATCGAAAACATCATGCCCGCTACAGTAAGTGCAGGCTGCATGAGCATTCGATTAGCGACACGCGCCTCTCTCGGGATGTACTTAACCACAAGATATGATGCCCAGGTGGCAACAACGCCGAGCATCACCAAGAATAGAAATACCGATTCGAGGACTGGGTTCATGACTTAGCTTCCTTGTTTGCTACTGCAGGTTGAGAGTGATAGGCGCCCAACCTGGTTTTGGGAATCGCACAATCAGTTTGTCGGCGCCCTCTGAGGACGTGCTGACTTCAACCTTGGCTTTCAAGCCAGGTGTTACATAATTTGCCGTTTCGTAAATCGAACTTCCGGTGCTCTTCGACTTGAGATAGCCGTCTTTGTAAAACTCGAGAACTAGGTAGTATGGCTCGATGGTCTCCTTTGTCAGGTTGAGCAATTCGGCGGTGACAAAATATCCAGTCGACTTCGTGCTGGCGTCAATTACCTTCATTTGCACTTTGCCATTCGACGCGAACTCTCCATAAGCAGCCGTTGTCTGCGACTCCGCGACAGACGGCGGCTCTGGCACACCGGCTGTGTCGGCACCGCCAGGCTCATCTCCGGTTCTCAATCTCATCTGTCCCCAACCAGGCTTGTCGCATTTGACAAGAATGGCATCCGAATTGGTCGTGCAGCACATCTCCAGTTTGGTCTTCGCCCCCTGCGGAAGATCGATATCCGAGCCGCGCACTGACGAACCGCCGACGCCCTGCATCAAATATCCGTTTTCATAGAAATAGTATTTGAAATTGTACGGGTTGAGCGGAGCCGCACTGACATTCTCCAATTCGAGTGTAAAGTAATTGCCGGTCATTTTCTTTTCGACATCAAGAACTTTGATGCGCACTTTCCCGTTGGTCGCGTACTCTCCATATGGCGCCGCTGCCTGTGGCGGCGCGGCTGATACCGCGACAGGAGTTGCCGCCGAAGCTGCTGGCTGTGCCATTACAGGCGGTGAGGATACAGTCACCCCAGGGCGCGGCAAGCGCAGAGTATTAGTCGGCGTGGCCGATGCTGTCGCCGTTACCCTCGCGGGACTGCTTGTATTCGCAGGCACGGCAGCAACAGTAACAGCTGGATTGCTTGCAGGCTTCGTAGGAGCCTCCGCCATTCCGGGTCTGGGATTGGTTGGCACTGTCGCAATCACCAGATCGCTGCCGCTCCATTTCGTTTTAAGGGCCGGCACCTGCAGTTCGCCCCTATCGGCGAGAACCTCTGTTTGCACCTGATTCTTCAGATAGTTGTACGAATCAGTGAGCTTGGGATTTTTTCTGAGCGAGTCGATCAAGTGGTGTGTAAAAACGCCATTGGCATAACGTTTTGATTCCCACGAAACCTGTTCTGGAGCGCTCGAACAAATCACAAGCTGGCCGGTGCCAATCGGAATTTGATCGGCATTGAAATTACTGCTACGGATCAATCCCTTCGATGCGGTTTTAGCCGCACCACTGTGGCAAGCATCCAAAATCAACACTACCCGATCGGTATGCACGCGTTGCTGAATCATCTGAGCAAACTCATTCATCGGAATACCAGTCGCATAGAGCTGCTCGCGATCGGTGTTGTACGCTACAACATAATTCGCCCCGACTACGTCCATTGACGACGGGCTGCCATGGCTGGAGATGTAAATCACGACCAGGTCGTCGGGCGCGACAACACGGGGCAACCAGCGGTCACCGACCTGGGAGAGTACGTTCTCCC
>JAYRNY010000728.1:0-3458 GCA_041911975.1 bacterium
ATCTTGCCCTCAAGTAGTTTGGGCGCAGGTAATGCGCCTCCGCGAATAAAGTGAATTGAACCACGTCGGTGCCTATTTTTGCACCTGATCGCCGGGCAAGGTTACCAATCGGCAAAATGATGATAGGCGTTGGGATCTTTGCGCATGATCGGCTTGATCATCGCGGACGGCGAAAGCATAGCACTCGGCGGCGTGGAGACCCCGATCTTCTTAAGTGACTCACGAATCGGATTGGGATTCTTGAGATGCATCTCCGACAGCAAACCAGCGCGGGCCCGCAGCTCTAGAGGCTTGTCATCGCCAGGCACATCGTCCATTTCCGGCGATCCATAAAATCTCACGTATAGATTCGTCCCCAGTGCCCGCAGTTTGGCACTTCCCGGCTTATTGCTGGGATCAGCTATAAGCAGTTTCAAGTTGTTCGCAGACTTTTGAATCTCCGCCGCTCTTTTTGTCGCTTCAAGGCGCATCAGTGCGGCGCTTCGCATAGCGTCATTGCGATACCAGCTGTTCTGAATATAGGCATTACCGCTCACTTCATCATCCGGGCGGTAGTACCAGCGCCTGTACCGATTGGGATTGGTCTCCACAGGCATGCCCAGGCGCTGGGCTGCCAGCCTCATATGCTCATCAGCACGGCGATTTGCCTCGGCGCGAATGCGCACCTTCATATCGGCGGACTGCGAATTCAGCAGCCGGAGAGCCTGTTGAATAATCATTGGGTCTTCGGCAACATGCTTGCGCCGCTCGCGATCCGCCGCCAGGTCCAGCACAGCCGCCTTCGCCAGGCGCCCTTCCTTGCTGAAGGGATTGAGGCGGAAGCAGTACTCGAATTCAGCCTTTGCAGCCTCGTATTCCCTGAGCTGCTCGAGAGTGCGAGCCAGGTAGAAGTGCGGTTTCCAGTTCATAGGGTCCTTGGCACAGGCCTCCTCGAAGTACATGGCGGCTGTGTGAAAACGCTTGTAGTAATACTGCTCGATGCCGTCCTCAAGCGGTCCTGCAAAGGC
Source organism: bacterium (assembly GCA_041911975.1). GTDB lineage: Bacteria > Cyanobacteriota > Vampirovibrionia > Obscuribacterales > Obscuribacteraceae > QKMZ01. Next base: position 1,008 of record JAYRNY010000728.1, read on the forward strand.
GCAAGGCGTGCAAATCAATGCCAACGCGCAGAGGACAAAAGTAGAGAGAAGGACACGTATGGCCGATAAAGGTTTCAGCATGAAAGACGGCGGGCGCCAAGGACAGACGAGCAGAGTTGGGATTTCCGAATATATTACATCAAAACCAGGCTGAACGCTTGACATCTTAATCTTTCTGGAGCCTGACGCTCTGTTCAGGCAAATACATCACTTAATCGAAGCGAAAGCGGTTAATAATAAGTGGTTGTCCCCGGCAGAAGCGGAATTCAAGGTTTTCGATGTTTAGCGGAGTTCCACCCGTCCACTTAATGTGGTCGAACATGTTCGACCCAAAGCGCCCGAAGATTGAAAAGGCGGTGGATTGGAAGCGGATGGGTCGACTTTTCCTTCCATACTGGCGCCAGGAATTGGTAGTAATTGCCTGCATTGCCGGTGTGTCCCTGCTCGGGCTTCTACCTTCGGTTCTGTCTATGTACTTGATCGATAAAGCCATTCCTTCAGGCAACTTTCAGACCGTCGCGCTTATCGTCGGCGCCATGGCCCTTTCGGCACTGGTATCCTCGACAATCAGCGCGCTTCAAGGTTATATGAATTCATTTGTGGGCGAGAGCATCATGCGCGATCTTCGCCTTCAGCTGATGACGCACATGCACAAGATGCCGCTGGACTTTTTCACCAGCACCAAGACCGGTGAGATGATAAATCGAGTCACTAATGATGTCGACAGCATTGACGGGGTCGTGTCTGGAACACTGGTGATGATTTTGATGAACTTCGCCGTCATCATCACTACGATTTTCACTATATTCTTCCTCGACTGGCGTCTCTCACTGGTGTCGCTGGCGGTGCTGCCGTTTATGGTGGGGCCGCTCTGGCCGGTGGGCAGAAAAATGTACGAGATTCGAAAAGCGACGCGAGAAAAACGCGACGAGATGCAATCAATAGGGCAAGAGACTCTTTCGGTTTCCGGCATCGTCTTGCTGAAGTCGTTCAACAGAGAAGTATTCGAACGCGATCGGTACAGCCGACTGGGCAACGACCTGATGAAATTCGAGATCAAACTGGCTATGGTTGGCCGCTGGTTTATGGCATTGATTAGCGCGATGGTGACTCTTGGTCCGGCATGTATATGGCTTTATGGTGGGTGGCTTTGCATACACTCGGGCATCACCGTGGGAATGGTGGTCACATTCGTGGCACTGCTTGGCCGGCTCTACACGCCCGTAGCCTCCCTTGCCGGTGTGCAAATTCAGATCATGACTGCGCTGGCGGTGTTCGAGCGTATCTTCGACTACCTCGACATGGAAGAAGAGAAAGACGATCCAAATTTGCCCGGGCTGAATGCTGTCAGAGGTAATATCAGGTTCGATCATGTGACTTTCGCCTATCCAAATGGAAGGCAAGCAATTTCAGATGTTACCTTCGAAGTGAAACCAGGACAGATGGCGGCGCTTGTTGGACCATCGGGCGCGGGCAAGACGACCATTAGCATGCTCCTGCCGCGTTTCTACATACAGCAAGAAGGACTCATCACCATAGACGGTCAGGACGTGCGAGAAGTGCGGCTATCGTCCTTGCGAGAAAACATCGGAATCGTCACTCAAGAAACATATCTGTTTCACGATACCGTTCTGAACAATCTGACTTACGCCAGGCCGACTGCCAGCAAAGATGAAGTCGTTGCCGCATGCAAGGCGGCCAATATTCACGATTTTATCGAGAGTATGGAAAACAAGTATGACACCACGGTCGGAGAGAGAGGTCACAAGCTGAGCGGCGGCGAAAGACAACGCCTGGCAATTGCACGCGTGCTGCTCAAAAACCCGCAGATACTTATTCTCGATGAAGCAACCTCATCTCTCGATTCGGAAAACGAAGCATTGATCCAGGCTGCGCTCACCCCGCTCATCAAGGGACGCACAAGCCTGGTCATTGCTCATAGACTCTCAACCATCGTTCAGGCAGATCTGATTCTTGTGGTTGATGACGGGCGTATTGTGGAGACCGGTAGCCATGAGGAATTAATTCAACGTGACGGGCTCTACACTCGCTTGTACAAGACTCAATTCCGAGAAACTGCTTCGGTCTGATGCCGGTTCACACGATGTTCATTCTATAAGTGTATTACCATATAGGATTGTGACCGACCGGCATCCCGGGTGCGGAGGTGTGTGATGAGAATTGCAATAACAGGATCAACTGGGCTTGTGGGCAAGAGAATTACCACCGAGTTGCAAGCCGCCGGACATCAAGTAGTCAAGCTCGTGCGCAGAGTTCGCAACAATGCAGATGAGTTTTCGTGGAACCCGGAAACGGAAAAGATCGATGCCAAAGCATTTGAAGGTACGGATGCTGTCATCCATTTGGCGGGAGAAAATATCGCGGCAAAACGCTGGAATTCAGAGCAGAAAATGAAGATCAAACGGAGTCGTGTAGACGGAACAAGGCTTA